>CAYZMV010000001.1:0-20235 GCA_964479635.1 uncultured Clostridium sp.
AGAAATTGCCTCATCTTATGAAAACGAATTAAACTATGTGCATAAAAATGCAAATATAAGTACTACAAAAAGTTATATAGGATGTTATGCCAATTTAGATGAAGACGAAGAACCAGAAGGAATAATTTATGCAGATTTGGCAGTAGCAGGAAGCGGAAAGTGGGGAGTCGGTGTTCATGAACCTTATGGTGAATTTAGTTGGAAAGCACAAACTGAAGGATTGAAACAATATAAAATAACAGGACAGTCTGATGCATTTGGAGAAGTTAAGAGGGATGTAATAAAAGCAGTAGATGGAAGTGAGGGAGAAGATAGATTTTATGTAATGGCACTAAAGGATGTAGATGAATCATTGCATTATTGGTATTACAACGCATCTGGCTTGAATAATGCAGTTGGAACGAGCACAAATGATTTTGGAGAAGGAAAAGAAAACACAGAGACAATGATAGATAAATGGGGGAAAAGTGAGTATGGAGAGCAAGATCCAAACGATATGTGGAGAATCATCCAAGGTAACGAGGAGTTTCCTTTAGTTACAGATCCTGATGGAAAATGGTTTGTACCATCGAGAGCAGAGTTGGCGGCATTTGGAGCACTTGTATCACAAACCAATGATGCTGAACATAACGGCTTTGGTGTTACTAGATATAATTATAAAAATTTTGGCTTAAAGCATTACTATTGGTCGTCGTCGCTGAAAGATTACGAAGACGCATATGACACTGACTTCGGTAATTGCTATATGAGCCACCACGTAGTATCTCTGACCGACGGCGTCCGTCTGAGCACAACTTTCTAATTTTGTGATCTACCTGTTCAGTACTTCGTGTGGTGTATTGCCCATATCAAATTACAAACAATATACGCACATCAAACTAAAAAGATGTGCGTTCTATGGTTCTAATCTCTAACCTCTAATCTCTAGCGTCTATCTGTCAATTCAACAAATATACAGCTAGATTAAGTATAGATGCGAATATTATCCAAAGCAGATAAGGTATTTGCAATAGACCAGCTACTTTGTTTTTTGAATAAAATTCTTTTATCATAAGTATTACTAATACAATTAATAGTAAAATCCATATAAATGAAAATAATCTCCATTTAAATACAAAAAAGAAAATTGACCAAAGAAGATTTACAAAGAGTTGCCAATAGTAAATTGTATTTATTTTATCGTCAGTTAGGTTATTACTCTTAAGTATTCCATAAGACACACCCATTAGTATATAAAGAATGGTCCATACTATTGGAAAAAGAATAGAAGGCGGTGCAAAGCTAGGTTGTATAAGAGAGGAATAATCCATATCAGGAGATATAGCAATTCCAACAATTCCGCCTAATATTAAGGGTACAAGAATAGACTTAATATAAACAAATAAATTTTTCATAAGACCTCATCTTTCATAGTTAAATATATTTAATACATTTATAAATTATTCAAAAATTTTTGTTAAAATTTTTTCTATTTGAGGTAAATGTTTAATATTATCTCTATTACCCATGTGTCCAACCCCTTCAATGAATACAGGAGTGCTATCTAACTTTTTGATAAAATTTTCTAGTATGTTAAGAGGTATAACGTGGTCATTATTGCTATATAATGAAAATCTATTTGGAATTGAATTTTTGCAATATTCAATATGACTATTGTTTACTTGAAAATCTATAAAAGCATTGTTTAAATCTTCTCTATCAGGAACTGTAAATATATCACAAAAACCTGCTACACTAATATAAGTATTAACAATTAATTTGTTCTCAGAAAGATATCTAATAAAAAAAGGATTGCCGATAGAATGAGCTACAACAATAGTTTCAGAGTTGAAAAATTCTTTGTAATTATCTAAAATATTAGACCATTTTACATAAGAAGCCTCGGAACGTATTGGAAAATTAGGCATAATTACGTTATATCCGTTCTTTTCTAAAAATTTTTTAAGAGAAGGACCAAAAGTATAGGTTGTATCTCCATTAAAACCGTGTATTATGAATGCAGTTTTCATCTAAAATCTCCTTAAATTATAATATAAGCATTATAGCATATATATATCTTAAATTACAATTAAAATATTGAAATAGATATAATTTTATGCTAAACTTTAGCAGGGGGGAATTTATGATAGATTTAAGATTAAACGGAAATGAAAGTGCAAATTTAAGTGAAGATGAAATTGAAATTGCTAAGGCAAGAAAATTAGAGCTTCAAATATTGCCAATTTTAAGAAGAAATTTACAATTTTTTTATGCAGGTGGAAATTTGCAAGGAAAGGCAAAAGCGTATAGCCAACCTTTAGATAAACAATTATTAGAAGATGCAATAACAAATAAAGGTAGTAACATTCCTACAGTTTGCAAACCATTATGTGAAATAGTTGTAGAGATACTTAAAGATAATGATATAGATGCTGAAACAGTATCGTGTGATACTGATATGTTTAAACATACAGATGTACTGATTACTACAAAAAGCGGAAAGAAATATATTATTAATTATTTAGAAGATATGGAAAATATTCAAACTGGAATGAAAACACCAGATTTTGCGTCTAAAGCATATTATGAAAGAAGATATAAGAAGTTTGAAAATGGGTTGACAACAGATGGTAAAAGTTTGGATGGAATAGACTTTTTAACGGAGAAACAATTAGCAAAAATTGATGGAAATTTAGGGTACACACAATATAATATGTATATGGATGATGTTATAGAGCAAATAAGGAAGGAATTTTCAGATTATAGAAATATAATGGCTGAGAATGAGTGGATTTCAAAACAAGCAGAGTTGCAGACAAATGGTACAAGACCCGAAGAAATGGAGAAAATAAAGAAAGAAATTTTCGATAGATATAAAAATATGACGGCAAATGAGGAATTAGAGAGTAAACTAGATTGGCTTTTTCAATATTATAATGACAGAATGGATGTAAAAGGACACGCAGATTTTGTTATGTATTATAGTAGATTATTATTGAAAGGAGTGTTAACTGATGAAGAATATAAAAAAATTACTCGATATGACTGTTTTGTAAATCCAGATAATGTTCCGGAAAAGAGTAAAATCCTAAATGTTTTAGATTTTGATAATTCAGATAATGAGGACAGGTCTCGTTTTTGTATATTAGAGGTGGGAGATAAATTTTATACGTTTTCTACAAAACCAAATGTATATGAAAAGCTAGATAAAAATGAATTTGAAGAATTATCTAAATATGCTAATATATCTAAATCAGAAAAGCCATCTGATTTAATGCTATGTTTATGTGATAGAGGAAATGCTCTGCCATTGGTTTTTCATCCTTTAGGAAGCAAATTGCTAAATGAAAGAGCCAGTTTAATTGATAGTAGTTTAACGGATGAGCAAAGAATAAAGGCAATAGAGGAATTAGCAGAGCAAATAAAAACAACTGATGAGCCAGTTACAAGTATATTAATTCCTTATCCAAATGGGGAGCGAAAGTACATTTATATAAATGAAGATAATGAATTTGTTGTAAAGAGTAAAGATGAAGAAGTAATTTATCATTATGATGATGAGAACGATACTTTTAATGAAGAAGTATTAAGTGAAAAGGAAAGGTAGGAGTGATGTGTAATGTTTAGTTATGAACAATATCAAGAAAGTGCTAAATACATAAAAAGTAAAATAGGAAAAATAGAACCTAAATTGGCAATAATATTAGGTTCAGGTTTAGGGGTATTGAGTGACGAATTTGAAGAAAAGACTATAATTAAATATAGTGATATACCTAATTTTCCAGTATCCACAGTAGAAGGACACGCAGGAGAATTGATAATAGGAAAGTTGAATGGAGTAGAACTAGTTGCTATGAATGGAAGATTTCATTATTATGAAGGATACGATTTAAAAGAAGTTACCTTTCCTATAAGGGTATTTAAATTATTGGGAATTGAAAAATTGATAATTACAAATGCAGCGGGAGGAATAAATGTAAAATTCCAACCGGGAGATTTTGTGGTTATAAATGATTATTTAAGCTTTTTTGCAGAATCAGTTTTGAGGGGTAAGAATCTAGATGAATTTGGAGAAAGATTCACAGATATGAGCGAAACTTTTGATAAAGAATTAAGTAGAAAATTAAAAGAAGTAATAAAAAAGCATACAGGCAGAGTTAGTGAAGGCGTTTATGCATATATGAAAGGACCTACGTTTGAAACTCCAGCAGAAATAAGGGCATTAAGAGTATTAGGAGCAGATGCAGTAGGAATGTCAACAGTACCAGAAGCAATAATTGCACATCACTGTAAAATAAAAACTGTTGCTGTGTCTTGTATAACTAATATGGCAGCAGGAGTACTAGATGAGATATTATCGTATGATGATGTAAAGCAAACAGCAGAAAGAGTTAAAATTGAATTTAAAGAAATTATAAAGGAATACATAAAAGAGATTTAATTTATTGCAAATACTGCATAGGTGAGCATTGCTCATCTTAATAAAAGAAGAAAGAACATAACCATAAAGGGCATAGTAACATAGCTTTGCCCGCCTTTTATGTATTTTTATAGAAATCGAAATATTACAATTACGTTACAAAATGTAAAAAATGTTGACAACAAGAAAACAGTAAAATATAATAAAATAAACGTGTAATCATTAATCAACATAAAAATATAATAGATATGGTTTAAAATGTAAATACTATGTAAATGAATACATAATAAACACAGTTTAAATTATTGTCAAAATAAAATGTAAATTATGATTAAAAAAAAACAAATGAAGGAGATAAAAACGAATGAAAGAAAAAGAATTAAAAAACAGTGAAAAATCTAAAAACAAAACTACTTCAAAGAACCGCTCAAATCTAATCTCTAACTACCAACCTCTAATCTCTGACCACAACGCCATTACCCTAATAGCCTTAGTCATAACCATAATAGTAATGTTAATTTTGGTAGGCGTAACAGTAACTGTGGCACTAAACGGAGGATTGTTTAGTCAAGCAAAGGATGCAGTGAGAAAAACGCAAATTGAGGAAGATAGAGAAAGTTTATTATCAGCAGTAGTAGGTGCAATAAGTAATGAAGGAACAGTAGATTTTGCACAATTAGATAAAGAATTAGGATGGACTGGGAGTGATGGAGCATATATAAGTCCAAATCAAAATTCATTTGAAGTAGACGAATATGGAAATATAACTGGACCAATAGAAACTGTAGTAGATGAATATGCAGGAGATATAAGTAAGGGTGGAAAATATGATGGAAGTGAAGAAAAACCATTTCAAATAGGATGTATAGAGGATTTAGTTGCATTTTCAATAATGACGAATGGCGGAAATAAAGATTTAGGATTAGAATCAACTGATTTTTTAGGCAAAAATATAATATTAACAAGAACATTAGATTTCAAATCAATATTTTCATATAACAATTATACAGAAACAAAATATGGAGATTTAAATAAAGATGGAACAGCAGAAGATATAAAAACGGAATTAACAAAACAGCAAGATGGATGTATAGGATTTACACCAATTAGGTCTTGGTGTAATTTCGATGGTTTGGGATTTGCAATAAAAAATATTTATATTCATTCGACTTCTGGTGATGCTGGATTATTTTTTTCTTGTAAGGAACTTAAAAATTTAGAAACTTCCGGAACAATTAAAAGTGACACTGGTACAGCTGGAGGAGTAATGGTTAAGGCTAATGGAGATCGTTGCTCTGTGGTTTCTTGTGTTAGTAGGGCTAAAGTATCTGGCGTATATGCTGGTGGTATAGTAGGTTTCTTATATGTTGGAGACACTACATTTGATAATTGCAAAAATTATGGAAGTGTTGAAGCTAGTAGTATAGGTGGAGGGATTCTTGGATTTAATATGTCGGGTACAGATTATATATATAATTGTGGAAACCTAGGTGATATTTCTTTAATTCCAGATTCTGAATCTAGTTTTCATAGCTTTGGAGGAATTATAGGTAATAAGCGGTTATGGGTCTGGTGGTCAAGGTAGAAATGACGTTGCTAATTGCTATAATTTAGGAGAAATAAATGCTACTGGATACGTTCGGTGGAATCATTGGATCATCGAGTATTACTGCTTCTTTAGCTGAGAATGTTATTAATCTTGGTAAGATATCGGATGGATCAAATTCATACTCTTTAATTGGACTTTGGGGTTCAGGAACTGCAAATAATTGCTATTATTTAAATGGTACATCTACGAAAGGAATCAATACAAGTAATGATTCTAGTGTTTCTTTTGAAATGAAAGATATAGAAAAAATTATTGAAAGTTTAAATAATTATATAAAAGATAATAATAAATCAAACTATTTATATTGGAATTACAATGTAAATGATGGCTTTATTTTAGAATCAAAATAGGGACAGATTTTATATTTGACTAAAAGGAAAATCATACATTGGGTCAAGACCATATAATAAAAAATCAAAGGAAAAGGAGATAAAAACGAATGAAAGAAAATGAATTAAAAAACAGTGAAAAATCTAAAAACAAAAATACTTCAAAGAACCGCTCAAATCTAATCTCTAATCACCAACTTCTAACTTCTGACCACAACGCCATTACCCTAATAGCCCTAGTCATAACCATAATAGTAATGTTAATTTTGGTAGGCGTAACAGTAACTGTGGCACTAAACGGAGGATTATTTAGTCAAGCGAAAGATGCAGTGAGAAAAACGCAAACAGCAGTAGATGATGAGCATAATTTAGCAGATGGTGGAGTAAATATAAATGGAGTATGGTATGATTCGGCAGAAGATTATACAAATGAAATTCCTTCAGAAAAAGGAAATTGGAAATTGAGTGAAGATGGAATCACTGTAACAAATGGAGAAGTAGTATTACAAATAGGAGACTATGTAAAATATAATCCAGACAAAGAAGTTTATTCAAGTGAAACGTTGGGCTATAACTATACTGGATTTTATAATACTACAGAATTAACAACAGAAGATTTGAAATGGAGAATTTTAGGAGTAGATGCAAATGGTTGTTTGACTTTAATAAGTGATAGACCAACAAATTCAGGCCTTCGGTTTTGATTATCGTGCTGGTTATAACAACGGAGTATACATAATAAATGATGTATGTAAAAAATTATATAGTAATGCTACATTAGGAATTTATGCTAGAAATTTGACGATTGAAGATTTAGAAGCTACTTTTGGTGATAAGCTGATAACAAAAAGGAACGAATATTCTTATGATGAGGTGGGATATGGATTAACAAGAACATATCCGGGAAATGCGTATTATCCAACAATATATGCAGAGGAAAATGGTTCAGGAGTAAATGTTACAGAGGATAATATAGAAACGGGTATGAAAAGTAATGGAATAAACAAAAGTGACCCTTATTATTCTAAACCTGTGTACTATGAAGACCCACGTCTGAACGATACTGATGAAATTGTGAAAGATGCCCTTACGTGCACTCAGACCTTTTACTCATTTTCGGAAGAAAACTGGAAAACGCTTTGTTTGAATGAAACTACTTTTAATATGATTGCAAACCAGTCAATAGGCTACTTTCTTGCTTCTCGTTGCGTTTGGACAGGAGAGTGGGGTGGTGCTTTTGCGTTTCACGTCGTAAATAATCATCATTTAGACCGTTATACCCTCACAACTACACAAATGCTACACTTTACTGATCGTCCAACTATGTCACTTCGTCCAGCAATAACTATATCACGCAATTATGTTATAAATAAATGTGAGTTTGAAGCAGATGGCTCAGATGAGAATCATATGCATACGTTGGATCGCGTATCAAAATAAATAAAACCATTTAAAAGTTTATCAAGATTGGTGTGTGAATTTTTTTCACTTATCCAATTCTACAACTTTATAAATAAATTCAGATAAAAGTGTTACAAAGCAAAAAATACGTGTTATAATATAAATATTGAAGGGAGCGGATAGAAATGGAAAAGAACATTGAGAGTATGACAGTACAAGAACAAGCAATACAAGAATCTACAACTATTTTAAAGAATTTATTAAAAAACAATTTAATAAAAATAGTTCTTTTTGGTTCTTATGCCAGAGGAGATTACAACCAATTTTCAGATATAGATATATTTGTATTAGTACAAAATAAAAAAGATGAATTAAATAAAATTTTAAATTTAATTTGCGAAAAATTATTCGATTTAGATATAAAATATAATGTTACTATAAATCCACTAATTGAAAATTTAGAGATTTATAATGAATATAAGGACTGTTCTTTATTATTTGAAAATATAGAGAAGGATGGAGTGGTTTTATATGGCTAAAGTTTCAATAAATTTATGTAAGATAAGATTAAAACAATCAGAAGAAAATCTTAAAGATGCAAGAATTTTATTGGAAAAGAATAGTTATAAGGGAGCAAATAACAGAGCATATTATTCTATTTTTCATACAATGAAAGCAATACTTGCTATTGAACCAATGGATTTTAAAAGACATAAAGATGTTATTGCTTATTTTAATCAAAATTACATTAATAAAGAAATTTTTCCAAAAGAATTGGGACATAGAATAAAAAGTGCAGAAATTATAAGAGATAATAGTGATTATAATGACTTTTATATTGCTTCAAAAACTGATACTGAAAGTATAATAGAAACTGCTTCTGAATTATATAAATATGGTGTTGAGTTTATAAAAAAATGGTGTGCAAAAAACAATATACAATTTGAAAATTAATAAAGAAATTTGAGTTTGTCAAGATTGGTGTGTGAATTTTTTTCACTTATCAAATATTTGCAATAAATAAAAACTAATTTATTTGTAAGGTCCAGGCACTTTTGTTTTTCTCAAACATATAATTTGTTATGAGATAAACGGAGGTGCCTTTATGCTACTAATTTATTTATCTGGGTTTTTGACATTTTTAAAAACTGCCATTTTTGTTTTAGGATACATATCAAATAACAGTTTATTTCCAGAGCCATTAACAGCAGAAGAAGAAAATAAATATTTAGAAAAATTTATGGCGGGAGATGAAGATGCAAGAAATATATTAATTGAAAGAAATTTAAGATTAGTAGCACATATTTGTAAAAAATATAATATTCCTAACGTGGATAATGACGATTTGATATCAATAGGAACGATTGGATTAATAAAAGGAATTAATACATTTAAACCAAATAGGGGAGTAAGGCTTGCTACGTATGCTTCTAGATGTATAGAAAATGAAGTTCTGATGCATTTAAGAAGCATAAAGAAATTAGGAGCAGAGGTTTATTTGAATGAACCGATAGGAAAAGACAAAGATGATAATGAAATTACATTAATTGATGTATTAGAAAATAGCGAAAAAAATATAGAGGACGAAATTGATTTAAAGATGAAGATTAAAAAACTGTATAAAAGAATGAAAGATATATTGAAAGGAAGAGAAAAAGCAATTATTGAATTAAGATTTGGACTGCGGAGGACATAAGCCAAAAACACAAAATCAAATTGCAGAAATGATGGGAATATCAAGAAGTTATGTATCAAGACTAGAAAAAAAGGCAATAGAAAAATTAAATAATAAATTAGGTAATGAATTATAGAGCTAAAATTTATAAATTTTAGCTCTAATATATTGTAAAAATTACCAAATTAATATAAAATAAAACAAAAAACAAAAATTAAAAGGAGCAATAGTATGGTTAAAATTTTAGATGGTAAAGCAGTTTCACAAAAGATAAAGGATGAATTAAAAATAGAGGTGCATACATTAAAAGAACATAATATAATTCCTAAACTTGCAGTAATAATGGTTGGAGATAATCCTAGCTCTAAAGTATATGTTAAAAATAAAAGTATAGCGTGTCAAGAAGTTGGTATTGAATATGAAGAGCATCTATTAAGTGAAGATACTAAAATGAACGATTTGCTTAATTTAATTAGTAAGTTAAACGAAGATGACAGTATTAATGGAATACTTCTTCAAAGCCCAATAGCTAATGGTTTGAATATAAATGAAGCATTTAAAACTATAGATCCTAAAAAGGATGTAGATGGATTCAATCCTTATAATGTAGGAAAATTGTGTTTAGAACAAGATGCGCTTATATCTTGTACACCTTCTGGAGTAATTAAATTATTGTAAGAATATAACATTGATATCGAGGGAAAAAATGCTGTAGTTGTGGGTAGAAGTAATATCGTTGGTAGACCAATGATGCAATGTTTATTAAATGAAAATGCAACAGTAACAATTTGTCATTCAAAAACAGTAGGATTAGAAAAATTTACACAAAAGGCAGATATATTAGTGGTAGCAATAGGAAAACCTAAATTTATAACTAAAGATATGGTAAAAGAAGGAGCAGTAGTGGTAGATGTTGGAATAAACAGAGGGAAAGATGGCAAATTATGTGGAGATGTTGATTTCGACGAGGTATCACAAATAGCATCATATATTACACCTGTTCCAGGTGGGGTTGGACCAATGACTGTTGCAATGCTTATGAATAATATTGTAAAAGCAACAAAAATGCAAAAACAATAAAAGGCATAGTTTTATTAAAAAATATGGGGGCTAAATATTTTTATGAGAACAATTTTAATTGTTCAGATGGAGGTTTTATGCAAGATATTGAATATTGGGTTTGGCTCTCACGAATAGAAGGTTTAAACACAAAATTATTAAATGACCTATTGAAAAAATATGGTAGTCCTAAAATATTATGGAACAAAACAAAAGAAGAATTAATACAAGATGGAATTAAGGAGATTTATGCAGATAGAATAACAAATAATATATATAAGTTAAATCTAGATAAATACATAAGGTATATAAAAGAAAATAATATAGAGATTGTTACAATAGAAGATAAAAATTATCCAGATAAATTAAGAGTAATTTATGATCCGCCTGTTGTTTTATATGTAAAGGGAAATAAAAAGATTTTAAATGAACAGTCCATAGCAATAATAGGATGTAGAGAATGTACAAAATATGGAGAAAATATAGCGAAAAAAATTGCATATAACTTGTCTTTAAATAATATTAATGTAATAAGTGGACTTGCAAGAGGTATAGACTCATTTGCACATAAAGGCAGTTTAATGGCAAACGGTAAAACAATAGCAGTTGTGCGGATGTGGATTAGATATGGTATATCCGATTGAAAATACTAAATTGTTTAATGATATAATTAATAATGAAGGCGCAATTATATCAGAATATATAATTGGAACAAAGCCAATTCCTAAAAATTTTCCAAAACGAAATAGAATAATTAGTGGAATATCAAATGGAGTAGTTGTAGTAGAAGCGAAAGAAAAAAGCGGAACATTAATAACAGTAGACTTTGCATTAGAGCAAGGGAAAAATATATATGCTGTTCCGGGCAATATAGATAATTTAAATGCGTATGGAACAAATAATTTAATAAAACAGGGTGCGAAAATATTAACAAATTTGCAAGATATTTTAGAAGATTTATAATAATATTTGAAATTTAAAGTTATATATAATATAATAATAGATATTTTATTAGGGGGTCTTAAGATGGCTGATAAAAAGAAGAATCATAGGGTAAATAATGATACAAAAAAATATGATATGAGTAATAGTAAGAAAAAAAATAAAAAAACTAATAAGAGAAAAATGAATCCTAAAAAGAAAAAAGCTATATGGATAAGTATACTATTAATTGTATTAATTTTGTTAGGAGTTGCATTTGGAATTATATATGGAATTATAAGAGATGCAAAACTTGACGTAGCAGATTTGAAATTCAAATATGAAAATTCAGTTTTATTAGATAATCAAGGCAATGTAATAGGTGAACTTAGTGGGGATGAAAACAGAAAACCAGTTAAAATATCTGAGATGTCAGAATATTTACCAAAGGCATTTGTTTCAATAGAAGATGAAAGATTTTATGATCACATGGGAGTAGATGTAAAAAGAACAATGGGTGCGACTGTAAAATATGCCTTAAGTAAAATAGGAATAGGTTCTTCTAGTTACGGAGGAAGTACAATTACTCAACAAGTAGTAAAAAATATAACAGAGGAAAAAGATAGAACGTGGCAAAGAAAAATAAAAGAAATGGCAAGAGCATATTATATTGAAAAAGAGTTATCAAAGGATCAAATATTAGAGTTATACTTAAACTTAATATATATGGGTGGAAATACTTATATATATGGTGTAGAGGTAGCTTCAAACTACTATTTCTCGAAAAGTGCTAAAGATTTAGACTTGGCTGAAAGTGCATTTCTAGCAGGTATTAATAATACACCTAATAGCTATGATCCGTTTGTTGAGGACAATACTGCTAATTTAGAGAAAATAAAAAACAGAACAAAAGTAGTTTTGGACAAAATGAAGGAGCTAGGTAATATAAATTCTGAAGAGGAATATAATGCGGCAATCGCAAAAGTAGATGCGGGACTTCCTTTTGAAAAAGGAACAGTTACTCAAAATATATATTCATATCACAGTGATGCCACAATATTACAAATAATAGATCAACTTATGGAAGAAAAAAATTTAACGCGTGAGGCGGCGAAACTATATTTATATGGTGGAGGATTTAAAATTTATACAACACAAGATTCAAATATACAACAAATAATGGATGAAGAAGCTAAAAAATCAAAATATAAAAATACAAGAAATGGTCAAGAATCTCAGGCAGGAATGGTATTGTTAGACCATAAAACAGGATATGTTTTAGGTGTTATTGGTGAGCTTGGAGAAAAAAATACTTCGGGTGGATTTAACAGGGGAACTCAAGCAGTAAAACAAACGGGTTCTTCAATGAAACCGTTGGCAGTTTTATCACCGGGAATAAATGAGGGTATAATTACTGCTGGTTCGGTTTATGATGATGTTCCATATAAAGATTTTAAAGATTATAATTATTTTAAGGGATTGCTTACAATTAGATTTGCGATTGAGAGTTCACAAAATATACCTATGCTAAAGGCAATTCAAACAGTAGGAGTAGATAATTCATTAGAGTTTTTAAAATCGGTAGGATTTTCACATTTGGATGATGAAAAAGATAAAAATATAGGTCTTGCTTTGGGCGGATTGACTAATGGTGCAACTCCTTTAGAAATGGCTGCTGCTTATGGTGCAATAGCAAATGATGGAGTTTATATAGAGCCAACATTTTATACAAAAGTTGTTGATGGAGATGGTAATACGGTATTAGAACCAAAGCAAGAGTCAAGAACTGTAATGTCTAAAGCTGCATCTTTCATAATAAAGGATATTTTAACTCAACCAGTAAAATCAGGAACGGCAACAAATTGTGCGATTCCTAATATGAGTACAGCGGCAAAAACGGGTACCACAAATGATGATTATGATAGATGGCTTTGTGGATTTACTCCTTATTATACTGCAGCAACATGGTACGGATATGACGAAAATAGAACTGTAAGCGGGTGGTCGCTCAGCCCTGCTACGCAAATTTGGGCTTCGGTTATGAAACAAGCTCATAGTGGATTAAAGGGAAAATATTTTTCTGAAAGTAAACCAGATAATGTAGTTACGGCAACAATATGCAGAGATTCTGGACTTTTAGCAACAGAAGAGTGCAAGCACGATCCTCGAGGGGATAGATGTTATACAGAATATTTTATAAAAGGTAGTGTTCCAAAAGAAAGCTGCAAAACACACGTAAAAGTAGCAATATGTGGAGAAACAGGATTGCTTGCAAATGAATTTTGTCCAGATAAACAAGAAAAGATATTTATAACTAGACCAAATAGTGATACAGATACGGCTTGGAAAAGTGCCGCAGATGCTCAATATATGCTAACAATTAAAGATACTTGTAATAAACATATGGAAAATCCTGATACAGAAAAACCAGTTATTACATTAAAAGGAGGTAATGAATTAACAATAAATGTAGATGAAGAGTTTAAGGATCCAGGGGCAACTGCAACGGATAATAAGGATGGAGATTTAACAGATAAAATTGTTGTAAGTGGTACAGTAGATTCAAAGACTGCAGGAACGTATACAATAACATATACAGTTAAAGATTCGGCTGGAAACGAAGCTAGTGTTACAAGAAAAGTTATTGTAAAAGCAAAGAATAATGGAAATGATGACGATGGCGAAAAGCCTCGGCAACAATCAAGTTGATAATAGTGTTACTGGGTCGGACGATGATGTAGTTGATTCAACGTCGTGAAAATATTTAAAAAAAGGAGAAAATTGTGAAAATATTATTTTATAATACATTAACTAAAACGAAAGAAGAATTTAAGCCATTAAACGAAAATGAAGTTCGAATATATACTTGTGGACCTACAGTATATAAGGATGCAAGTATTGGTAATATGAAATCATATATATTTATGGATACATTAAGAAGAACATTAAAATATAATGGATATACATTAAAACACGCTATGAACATAACAGATGTAGGACATTTGGTTTCTGACGGTGATGAGGGAGAAGACAAAATGATAAAGGCAGCGAAGGAGGAAAAGAAAACTCCTTTGGAAATTGCTGAATATTATACTAAGAGATTTTTCAAAGATTTAGATAGGCTTAATATTGATAGACCAGAAATAATTTGTAAGGCGACTGATCATATAAAAGATATGGAAAAGTTTGTGCAAAAATTATTAGATAATGGATATGCATACGAAACATCTACTGCAATATATTTTGATGTATCAAAATTAAATGAATATGGTGTTTTATCAGGAGTAGATTTAAGGAATCAAAAGGCTGGAGCAAGAGTAGAAGTAGATGAAGAAAAAAGAAATCCTTATGATTTTGCTCTATGGATAAAAGCTCCTGAAAATCATATAATGAAATGGGAAAGCCCTTGGGGACTATGTTATCCGGGTTGGCATATAGAATGTTCTACAATGAGTAACAAATATTTAGGTGATGTTTTTGATATACATACAGGAGGAGTAGATTTAATTCCAACACATCACGAAAATGAAATAGCACAAAGTAAAGGATGTACAGGAAAAACACCTGCTAGATTTTGGATGCATTGTGAATTTTTATTAATTGATGGTGGAAAGATGTCAAAAAGTTTGGGTAATGTGTATCTTGTTCAAGATATTATTGATAGAGGGTATGAACCATTAGCATTTAAAATGATGTGCTTTACTTCGCAATACAGAAACAAGCTAAACTTTACTTGGGATGCACTAGATGCAAGTCAAAATGCATTAAATAGATTAAGAGAGGGATATAAAAAACATAGCGAAGGAAATGAAATCATTACAGAAAATGTAATAGATGAATATAAAAGAAAATTCTTAGAGGCAATTAATGATGATTTAAATATGCCAGTTGCAATGAGTGTAATTTGGGATGTAGTAAAAAATCCAAAAAAATCAAAACAGTTAGCAGATTTACTATTAGATTTTGATAGAGTGTTAGGCGTAGATATACAGAAAGAAAGAAAAGAAACAACATTAGAAATACCTGATGAAATAAAAGAATTATTAGAAAAAAGAAAACAAGCAAGAGAAAACAAAGATTGGGCTTTGTCAGATAAAATAAGAGACGAGTTAAAAGAAAAAGGATACACAGTAAAAGACACAAAAAATGGTATGACAGTGGAATAGTATTGGAGGAATAAATATGCCAAAAAGAGAAAATTATATAAACTGGGACGAATATTTTATGGGAATAGCATTATTATCAGCAGAAAGAAGCAAAGATCCAAATTCACAAGTAGGAGCGTGTATTGTTAGTCAAGATAACAAGATATTATCAATAGGATATAATGGTTTTCCAATAGGCTGTTCGGATGACGAAATATCGTGGGAAAGAGAAGGAGAATATGCGGATACAAAATATCCTTATGTATGCCACGCAGAATTAAATGCTATTTTAAATTATACAGGAACATCACTTAAAGGAAGCAAAATATATGTAGCATTGTTTCCCTGTAACGAATGTGCGAAGGCAATAATACAATCGGGAATAAAGGATGTAATTTATAAAAGTGATAAATATAAAGATAGCGATAGCGTAAAAGTGTCTAAGAAACTTTTTGATATGGCTGGAGTAAAATATAATAAGTACAATTCAAGAGGAATAAAATTAGAAATAGATTTGTAGGAATTAGTGTAGGATTTAGGAGACAGTTACCTAAATCCTATTTTTTATTTATATAACTATTGTAAAAATGGACAAACTAGTATAAAATATATAAGATGATTTTTGGTTATGCAAAATATTGGAGGATAGTATGATATTAGTTGATGAAACCAATATAGAACAGTATAATGAGTTTTTAATTAAACATAATAGATGCAATTTTCAGCAATCGGTAGAATGGGGAAGAATAAAAGAGGCTTGGAAGAATGAAATAGTTTTAGTAAAGGATGATCATAACAATATTATAGGCTCAATTAGTGTGTTAATTAGAAAAATACCTATTTTTGGTAATATGATGTATTCTGCAAGAGGTCCAGTATGTGATATACATAATGAAGAAGTATTAAAACAGCTTACCGAAGGACTTAAAGAACTTGCAAAAAAGTATAAAGCATTTGTTTTAAAGATTGAACCAGATATAAAAAGTGATGATAAAGAATTTAGAGAAATAGTAACTAAATTAGGATATGGAATAAAAGATGATGCTAAAAATTTTAATGAAGAAATACAACCAAGATATGTATTTAGACTTGATATAAAAGGAAAAACAGAGGATGAAATATTTAAGGCATTTCACCAAAAGACTAGGTATAACGTAAGATTAGCAATGAAAAAAGGTGTAGTTATAAAAGAAGGAACAAGAGAAGATTTAAAGGACTTTTATGAAATTATGAAAATAACGGGTAAAAGAGATGATTTTATAATAAGACCTTTATCATATTTTGAAAAAATGTATGATGAATTAGGAGAACACGCAAAACTACTTATGGCATATTATGAAGACAAAGCAATTAGTGGAATATTTAATATTGATTATGGAAATAAAGTGTGGTATTTATATGGAGCAAGTAGTAATGAACATAGAAATTTAATGCCAAATTATCTGCTACAATGGGAAGGAATTAAATATGCAATTAGTAAAGGAAAAGATGTATATGATTTTAGAGGCGTATCAGGTGTAATAGATGAATCACATCCACAATATGGATTGTATAGATTTAAAAAGGGATTCAATGCCGAATTTACAGAATTTATTGGAGAAATATATTTGAACTTTAAACCATTAGTATATAAAACATATAAAATATCAGAAAAATTATTTAAAAAGGCAAGAGGATTAGTAAGAAAGCTAAAAGGAGAAATAAAATAAATGAAGTCAGTGGTTATTAATAAGAATGATTTAAGGCATAATATTAAAGTTATAAAAGATTTAGCAAAACTTGATATTCTAGATGATTATGGTAATAAATATAAAATAATTGGTGTTGTAAAAGCAAATGGCTATGGATTAGGGTTAATAGAATATTCTAAATTTTTAATTGATAATGGAATTGAAACCTTAGCAGTGGCAACAGTAGAAGAAGCAATAAGTCTTAGAAATGCAGGTATAAAAGAAGATATATTAATGTTGTCTTCTACTAGTATAAAAGAAGATATAAAAGCTTTAATAGAAAATGATATAATAATTACGATTGGTTCTATTGAATGTGCAAATGAAGTTATGGAATTTGCAAAAAATACTGATAAAAAAATAAGAGCACATATAAAAATAGATACAGGATTTGGTAGATATGGCTTTTTATATAATGACACAAAAATAATTGTTGAAACAATAAAAAAACTTTCAGATATATCAATAGAAGGAATTTATTCTCATTTTTCACTTGCATATTATAAACATAATAAATGGACAATGGAGCAATTTAATAGATTTATAGATGTATTAGAGGCATTAAAATCAAATAATATAATTATAAAAAATTGTCATATTTGCAATTCACCAGCATTTTTAAATTATAATGAAATGCATCTAACTGGTGCAAGAATTGGATCAGCTTTTTTAGGTAGAGTAGATGCTGAAAATGATGTGGGGCTTAAAAAAATAGGACAATTAAAAACAAATATAACAGAAATAAAAACAGTTCCAAAGGGATATAATATTGGATACTTAAATAGTTATAAAACAAAAAAAGAAACAAGAGTAGCCATAGTTCAAGTAGGATATATGGATGGATATAATGTAACCATAAAGAATGATATGTTTAGGTTTGTAGATAAATTAAGGGAACTATCACATAGTATTAAAAATTTCGTAAAAAGAACTAATTTAAAAGTAACTATAAAAGATAAAAAATACAATGTAATTGGAAAAGTAGGGATGTTTCACTTGGCAATAGATATAACAGATTCTGATATAAAGGTAAATGATTTAGTTTATTTAGATGTAAATCCATTATATGTAGATAGTAAAATTAGAAGGGAGTATGTATAATGAAAACAAAGGAAACGCCATTCTTTATTAAATTAAAAAATGCAATACTGAATTTTGATGAATATAAAAATTTTTTGGAAGAAGAAACATTTACTGTAATTAAATATATCTTAAAATTACTATTAGTATTTACTCTTGTACTAACAATTACATTAACTTGTAAAGTTGTTCAAAGTGTTAAGAACTTTACATTAGAGTTTGAAAACGAATTTCCAGAATTTAGTTTTGAAAATAATATTTTACAAATAGAAGGTGATAATAAAAAATTTGTAAAAGGTGATGAAAATGGAATTTTTGGATATATAGTAGATAGTACGCAAGAAGACATAAATAATATAGCAGAAGTTTCAAATTATCAAAACGTGGTACTAGTATTAAAAGATAAAATAATTGTAAAAAATTCAGAAAATGTCCAAGCTTCTATAGGATACAATGAAATAGGACAAAGTTATGATTTAAGTAGTGTAAACAAAGAAACGGTTTTGCAATATTTATCTCGGAAATAATATGATACAAATATATGTTGCTTTTGTGCTAACAGTGTTTGTATATATGTTTATTATATATTTAATCCAATTTACATTGGATATCCTATTATTATCGTTAGTAGGATATATCTTAAGTAAAATAGTAAGCTTAAGGTTAAAATATAAATCAGTATTCAACATAAGTGCCTATGCAATGACACTTTCAATAATTTTATGTATGGTATATCTTGTTGTAAATGTATTTACAGGATTTGAAATAAAATATTTTGAAATAGCATATAATGCAATTTCATATATTTACGTTCTTACAGCTCTACTTATAATAAAATCAGATTTGATAAAGCAACAAATGGAAGTTGGAAAAATAGTTGAAGAACAAAAGAAGGTAAGAGAAGAAAACGAACAAGAAAAAGAAGATAAAAAGGAAGATAAAAAAGAAAAAGATAAAAATAAAGAAGAAAAACAACCAAAACAAGATAAACCAGCAAAGAAGAAAAAAGAAAATAAAGAAAAACCAGAAGATGAAACCCCAGAAGGTAGTGAGGCGTAATTAAAATGAATATGTTTGCAAACAAATTATAAAGGAGGAAAAATGAAAGGTAAACAAAAAAATAACAACAAAAACAATAAAGTATATTATATAATACTTGCAACTGTTGCAATAATATGTTTTGCAGTAGTTATTAGTGTATTAGTTTCAAACAATAAAAAAGAAAATGAGCAAGAAACAAAGGAACTTGCATACACAGATTTAATTAAAAAAATTGAAAATGGTGAAGTAGAAGAAATAGAAATGACGGTTGGAAGTACAACCGCTAAAGTAAAATTGAAAGATGACGACAAGAAAAAAACTACAATAGTTCCAAGTACACAGGCATTTGTAGAATTAGTACAAGAGAGAGTAAAAAATGGCGACAATGATATAAAATTAAATCAAATTCCAACTAATATATTTGTAAAAATATCTGAAACGCTTTTATCTTTACTTCCAACAATTATGATAGTAATACTATTTATACTTATATTCAAAATGCAAGGTTTAGGAGATAGAGGAAAAGTATATGATGCAGATGAAAGTAAAAATACTCATATAACATTTCAAGATGTTGCAGGACTAGATGAAGAAAAAAATGAATTAATTGAAGTAGTAAATTTCTTAAAAGAACCAAAGAAATTTCACGAAATGGGAGCAAAAATTCCAAGAGGAATTTTACTTTGTGGAAAACCGGGTACAGGTAAAACATTAATTGCAAAAGCAATAGCAGGAGAAGCGGGAGTTCCATTTATATCAATGAGTGGTTCGGAATTTATAGAAATGTTTGCAGGACTGGGTGCTTCAAGAGTTAGAAAATTATTCGAAAAAGCGAAAAAAGTATCT
>CAYZMV010000001.1:20245-33006 GCA_964479635.1 uncultured Clostridium sp.
CTTGTATAATATTTATAGATGAAATAGATGCAATAGGATCAAGACGAACAAACGCATCTGGAGCAGAAAGTGAAAATAATCAAACTCTAAATCAATTATTAGTAGAAATGGATGGATTTGATACGGATGAAACTGTTATTGTACTTGCAGCGACAAATAGACCAGAAATGTTAGACAAAGCACTTTTAAGGCCAGGTAGATTTGATAGACAAATAACGATTGCAATTCCTGATGCAAAGGGTAGAGAGGAAATACTTAAAATTCACGGAAAGGATAAAAAGTTTGCAAAAGATATAGATTTTCAATCTATTGCAAATGATACAGCAGGATTTACTGGAGCCGAACTTGCAAATGTTCTTAATGAATCAGCTATAATAGCTACAATAAAAAATCATAAAAAAATACAAATGGATGATATAGATAATGCCGTAAAGAAAGTAACTGTTGGTCTTGAAAAACATAGCAGGGTTATTTCAGATAAAGATAAAAAGCTAACGGCATACCACGAAGCTGGACACGCAATAGTAAGTAGATTTTTAGAGACACAATTTGATGTAAAGGAAGTATCGATTATACCAAGAGGGGTTGCAGGTGGATATACTATGTATAAAACAAATGAAGATAAATACTATATATCAAGAACCGAAATGGAAGAAAAATTGGTAGCGTTACTCGGAGGTAGGGCAGCAGAAAAACTTGCTTTAAATGATATATCAACAGGAGCAAGTAATGATATAGAAGTTGCAACAAATATAGCAAGAGATATGGTAACAGTATATGGTATGAGCGATAATATAGGACCAGTATGTTTAAAGCAAAAAGACCCTTATGAAAGACAAATATTTGGAGAAGATATAGACGATGCAGTTGGTGCAGAGGTAAAAACATTAATAGATATAGCATATAAAAGAGCACAAGAAATCTTACTTGCACATATGGATAAACTTCAAGCAGTTGCAGAAAGATTATTAGAAAAGGAAATAATATCAGCAGAAGAATTTGAAACATTTTTTGAGTAGAAAAATTAAAATAGAAACCAAATAATAAAAAAATGCAAAAAAATTCCAAAAATGGTTGTAAAAAAATTAGTTAATTGATATACTTATAATGGTATGAATATAAGTATATCAAAAAAATTTTAGGAGGTAGTAAAATGGATGAAAAAAATGTAAAGGATGAAAATGAAAAAGTAAAAGAAAGTGAAACAGTAGAGGTGACTAGTGAAGACATACAAATTGCAGATGATGTAGTTGCAGTTATTGCAGGAAAAGCTATTTCTGAGGTTAATGGAGTTGCTGATATGTCAGGAGGATTTGCAGGAGGAATTACAGAGGTATTAAGCGGAAAGAAAAACTTGTCTAAAGGAATTAAAGTAGATATTCAAGGTAAAGAAGCAAAAATTGATGTTAATATAATTGTAGATTATGGTGTTAGAATACCAGATGTTGCATTTGAAATACAAAACAGAGTAAAGAAAGCTGTAGAAACAATGACAGGATTAACGGTAAGTAATGTAAATGTTCACGTACAAGGTGTAAAAACAAGTGAAGAAAAGGAAGAAGATAAGGAAGAATAAAAGGAGAAAAATATATGAAATTTTTGGATAAATTTAATTTAATACTATTTTCACTTATAATATTGGTAATATCAGTTATATTATGTGTGTTAACATTTAAATGGATAGATTTAAAGGTTATGTCTAAAGGAATAGAATTTTTAATAACAAATAAAATAGCAAGTGGCATAACTTTAGGAACATCAGTAGTTTTAATATTATTAGCAATTAAATCAATATTTTTCAACTCTTTTTCAAAAGACAAGGCAGATAGTAAAGAAGGAATATTATTGGAAAATGACAATGGTAAATTATTGGTTTCAAAAGATACGATTGAAAGTTTAACAAATTCAGTTGTTAAATCTTTCGAAAGTGCAGAAAATGTAATGACAAAGGTTGATGTAGATAATGAAGGTCGTGTTAAAATATATATAACTTTATATGTATATCCAGATGCCATTATAAAAGATTTATCTAGCAAATTACAATCAGATGTAAAAGAAACAATTAAAAAATCATTAGATTTGGATGTTACAGAAGTAAATATCAGAATAAAAAATGTCAGTGTAAAGAAAGAACCAAATATAAAAGAATAAAGGGATGTGAATATGGAAAATTTTAAAAATTTTTTAATTAAATATAGAGGAGCTATAATTGGAGGGCTAATTGCATTGGTTATTCTATTATTAAAGCTTCATAATGTGATAATATGGATTTTTATTATAATTGCAGGAATGTGGTTGGGAAATTATATTCAAAATAACAAAGAACTTGTAAAAGATAAATTAAAATCATATATAGACAAATTTTAATGGGGGAAATTAATGAACAGATCTAAAACAAGGGAATTGGCATTCAAATTACTGTATCAAATTGAAATACAAAAAGAAATAAACAATGAAGAATTAGAAATATTTTTTGAAAATAATGAAATTGAATCGCAAGATGCAAAAGAATATATTAAAGATGTAGTAAATGGAATTAATTCACATTCGAAAGAAATAAATGAATTGATATCTAAGAATTTAAAAAAAGATTGGGAAATTGACAGAATTTCAAAAATAAATTTAGCACTTTTGAAACTTGCAATATATGAAATTAAATATAAAGAATTACCATATAAGGTTGTAATTAATGAAGTTGTGGAACTTGCAAAGAAATATGGAGAAGAAACCTCTAAAGTTTTTATCAATGGTATTCTTGCAAGTGTTGTTAAGGAGAACTAAATGAGACCAGAGCCAATTACAGTAACATATTTAAATAAATATATAAAAAACAAAGTGGCAGAAGATGAATATTTAAAAAGTGTTTTTGTTAAGGGTGAAATATCTAATTTTAAACATCATTATACTGGACATATGTATTTCACACTAAAAGATGAAAACTCTTTAATAAAATGTATTATGTTTAAATCGTCTAATGCTACTTTAAATTTTGTGCCAAAAGATGGAATGAAGGTGCTCGTTTTAGGAAGTGTTGCAGTTTTTGAACGTGATGGCGTTTACCAAATATATGTAAAGGAAATGCAAGAAGATGGCGTAGGAGATTTATATAAGGAATATGAAAAATTAAAAAGCAAATTAGAAAAAGAGGGATATTTTGATTTATCACACAAGAAAAAAATTCCATTTATGCCAGAAACAATAGGAGTGTTAACGTCTCAAACAGGCTCAGTAATTCGAGATATAATAAATGTATCTACACGTAGAAATCCAAACGTACATATAAGGTTGTATCCAATACCAGTTCAAGGAAAAGGAGCAGAACTTGAAATAGCCGAAAGTATTAGAATTATGAATGAAAAAAAACTAGCTGATGTTCTAATATTAGCAAGAGGCGGAGGTAGTATTGAGGATTTATGGCCATTTAATGAAGAAGTAACCGCAAAAGCAATATATAATTCTGAAATCCCAATAATATCAGCTGTAGGACACGAAACAGATTTTACAATAGCTGATTTTGTAGCAGATTTAAGAGCTCCAACACCATCTGCAGGAGCAGAACTTGCAGTTGCAGATATAAAAGAGATAAAAATGAAAATTGATACATATAGAAATAGATATAAAAATGCATTAAAGAAAAAAGTTCAATATATGAAATTGAGATATGAAAAATGCTTAGCATCAAAAGTATTTACAGATCCAACTGCTAAAATAAAAGAGTTGTATATACAATTAGATAATCAAATCAAAGAATTAGAAAATTGTATAGTAACTAAAGTAAAAGATTTAAAATCGAAGTCTATAGAAGTTATGTCAAAATTAGATACATTAAGTCCATTAAAAACTTTAACAAGAGGTTATGTAATTGCAGAAAGAAATAAAAAGACTGTAAAAAGCGTTAAAGACATAAAAAAGGACGATATAATAAATTTAAAATTTGTAGATGGAAGTGCAGAAACAAAAGTTATATAAAAATAAGGAGATAATTTTCTTATGAACAATAAAAAAAAGCAAAGGTTATTAATAGTAGCGTTAATAGTAATAATATTAATAATTATACTATTGATAGTAAGATTAAATGTTATTAAAAAAAATGAGAAGGAAACTGTTTTAACTACAAATGAAGATGTAGTAGAAAATGAAATAGAAAATACTGAAAACAATGAAATAGAGGAAAATAATATAGTAGAAGATGATATAGATCAAAGTACATCAAATGAAAGTAATGAGCATAAGGAAAGTACACCTGTTGCAGATCCTAAGCAAGAAATAGATGAGCAAACAATCGAAAAACAAGAGAATAATCAAGAAAAGGCAATAAATATTGCAAAAAAAGATTGGGGAGAAGATAGCAATGTATATTTTTCATTTGAAAATATAAATTCAGATGGAAAATATGTGGTATCTGTAAGGGAAAGTTCAACAACGCGTACAGTAAGAAATTATATAATAGATATTAATAATGGAACATTTAAAATAGAAGAATAGGAGGAACAAAAATGTCAGACAAGCTAAACTTTGAAGAAACAATGCAGGAACTAGAAAAAGTTGTTCAAAATTTAGAAAATGGAGAATTAAATTTAGATGAGTCAATTAAGGAATTTGAAAGAGGAATGGAACTTTCAAAATCTGCAAGTAAATATTTAGAGAATGCAGAAAAGAAAATTACTGTTTTAGTAAAAGACAAAGATGACGAATTAAAAGAAGAAGAGTTTTAAAATTGACTACAAAATGGAGGCTTTTAAATGGAAGATATTGAAATAGCAAGAAAGACAAAATTAAAAAACATAACTGAAATTACAAAAAAATTGGGAATAGAAGAAAAATATATCGAACAATATGGAAAATACAAGGCTAAAATATCAAATGAATTATATGAAAAAAGAAAAAACGATAAAGATGGAAAGCTTATACTTGTAACTTCAATAAACCCAACTCCTTTAGGAGAAGGAAAAACGACAATATCAATAGGACTTGCGGATGGACTTTCACAAATAGGAAAAAAATCAATATTAGCATTAAGAGAACCTTCACTTCGGACCAGTATTTGGAATAAAAGGAGGAGCTACAGGTGGAGGATATGCACAAGTTGCCCCAATGGAAGATATAAATCTTCATTTTACTGGTGATATACACGCAATAACATCTGCAAATAATTTGTTGTCAGCAATTATTGATAATCATATTTTCCAAGGAAATGAGCTAGGAATAGATAAAGTAATTTGGAAAAGATGTGTGGATTTAAATGATAGAGCATTGAGAAAAGTAGAGATATGTTTATCTGGCGAAAAAGGTGCTGTTCCAAGGGAAGATGGCTTTGATATAACAGTTGCATCTGAAATAATGGCAATCTTTTGCTTATCTGAAAATTTAGATGATTTAAAGAAAAGACTTGGAAATATAGTAATAGGGTATAATAAAAAGGGTGAAGAGGTAAAAGCAAAAGATTTAAAAGCAGAAGGAGCAATGACAGTATTGTTAAAAGATGCATTAAAACCAAACATAGTACAAACATTAGAAAATACACCAGCACTTGTGCACGGTGGTCCATTTGCAAATATTGCACACGGATGTAATAGTATAATAGCAACAAAAATGGGAATGAAACTTGCAGATTATTGTATAACAGAAGCAGGATTTGGTGCAGATTTAGGAGCAGAAAAATTTTTAGATATCAAAACAAGAAAGCTACCAAAAACTCCAGATGCTGTTGTTTGCGTAGCAACAATTAAGGCACTTAAATATCACGGAGGAATGCCAATAGAAAATATAAAAGAAGAAAGTATAGAATATCTAGAAAAAGGTATACATAATCTATTAAAACATATAGATAATTTACAAGATATATATGGTTTAAATGTGATTGTTGCAATAAATAAATACATAACAGATACAGATAATGAAATTGATTATTTAAGAAAAAAACTTGAAGAAAAAGGTGTACATATAAGCTTAGTAGAAGCGTGGGCAAAAGGTGGAAAAGGTGCAATAGATTTGGCAGAAAAAGTTGTTAAGCTTTGCGAAAAGCCATCACACTTTAAATATTGCTATAATTTAGAAGATAGCATAAAAGAAAAAATAGAAAAAATAACTACTAAAATTTATGGAGCAGAGCGGAGTAGAATATACAGAAGAAGCAACAAAAACAATAGAAAAATTGCAAAAAGAAGGATACGGAAATATGCCAATTTGCATTGCAAAAACACAATATTCTTTATCAGATGACGCAAAGAATCTTTTGTGTGATAAACCATTTAAAATACATATAAAAAATGTAATATTAAAATTGGGAGCAGGATTTATTGTAGTACTTACAGGAAATATATTTACAATGCCGGGACTTCCAAAAATGCCAGCATCAGAAAAAATAGATATAGATGAAAATGGAGAAATAGTAGGAATATTCTAGAATAAAAAAACCATTTTTGGTGAAAATAAATCCAAAGGTGGTTTTTTTATGAAAAATTTATTAAAAAACAAAAAAAATATAATTGCTATAATATTATTAATATTATCAATAATTGCATTTTTACTATATAACGTATTTTTTAGGGAAGATACTAGCACAAGTTATGCCCTTTCAAAGTATGGTTCTAGAAGTGACGAAGTAAAGCAAATACAAACGAAACTAAAAAGATGGGGATATTATAATGGTGAAATAGATGGAATTTATGGATCTCAAACATTATCTGCAGTAAAATGGTTTCAATCTAAAAATGGACTTAAAGTAGATGGCATAGCAGGTCAAAACACACTTTCAGCTATGGGAATATATTCATCATCTAGCGGTAATACAGCAACAAATTCAAGTTCAGATTTAAATTTATTATCTAGGTTAGTTTATGCAGAAAGTAGAGGAGAACCGTACACAGGTCAAGTAGCAGTAGCTTCTGTTGTATTAAATAGAGTAAAAAGTTCCTCATTTCCAAATAGTGTAGCGGGTGTTATATATCAATCTGGAGCATTTTCAGTAGTAAATGATGGGCAGATAAATTTATCCCCAAATGCAACGGCAAAAAAAGCAGCCCAAGATGCAATAAATGGCTGGGATCCATCATATCGGTGCAATATATTATTTTAATCCAAATACTGCTCAAAACGCGTGGATTTGGTCAAGACCTTTGACTGTTGTAATAGGAAATCATAGATTTTGTAAATAAATTTTAGTGTTTCTAAGACTCAATATATCTTGACAACAATTAAAGATATTGATAAGATATAGGCATATAGTGGAGGAACAGATGATTTTTTACCCAGATGTATATTTAAACAATGTAAAAGAAATAACAGTAGAATTACTTGAAAAAAATGATATAAAGGGTCTTTTATTAGATGTTGATAACACACTTATAGATTTTGATTTAAAAATATTAGAAGGTTCAAAAGAGTGGTGTGAACACTTAAAAGAAGCTGGAATAAAGCTATGTATACTGTCTAATACTAACAAATTAGAAAAAGTAAAAAAAGTAGCAAATAGTTTAGATTTACAATATATAAATTTCGCAAGGAAGCCATTTAAAAAAGGATTTAAAAGAGCAATCGATTTATTGCAATTAGATGCAAAAAACATTGCAACAGTTGGAGATCAGGTAATGACAGATGTGCTTCGGAGGAAATAGAATGGGAATGTTTACAATTCTAACAAAACCGCTTCGGAAAAAAAGACATATTTATAACAAGAGTAAAAAGACCTTTAGAAAATATTATAATTAAAAGATATTTAAAAAAGGTAGAAAAAGAAAGCGAGAGATAAAAATGTATTTTAATGATGTACATATTATGTATTATGCGGTATTTGCAATAATTGGAGGAATAATTGGGCAATTTGTTGATTATTGCAATAAATGTTTTTTAAAAGAACAAAAAATATTTTCAAAAAATAGTTTTTTGGAATATAAAAAAACAATACTTCCAAATTATATATTAATTTTAGCCGTTGCTATTGGATATATTGCGCTGTTATATAAGTTTGGATTACAACCTAAATTATATGAAAATTTAGATTTAATTAAATATGTAATACTTTTACCAATGCTACTATGTGCATTTGTTGTAGATTTTAAAGAACAAATCATACCAAACAGATTGAATTTATTAATATTTGAAGTTGGTTTAGTTTTTACATTTTTATATGGATTTAGCAATATAAATATAGCAATAAATATGTTCATAGGAATGTTTGCAGGAGGAGGAATTTTCTTATTAATTACATTGCTTGGAGGGCTTATTGCAGGAAAAGAAGCAATGGGAATGGGTGATGTAAAATTAATGGGAGCTCTTGGACTATTTTTTGGTTTGCAAAATATAGTTGTAATTTCAGTATTAGCATTTTTGCTAGGAGCAATAGGAGGTATAATATTTATGATTGTTCGCAAAAAAAATGCAAATACATATATCCCGTTTGGACCATTTATAGTAATATCAACCATTATAACTATATTTGTGCCATTCAATATATTATTTACTATATTAATGGAGATTTTCACATTAGGAATGTATTAAATGGAGTTTTAAGGGGGGGACAATTTATGAATTATAAAATACGTGCCTTAAGAGAAAAATTAAAAAGTTTAAATTTGGAGGGAATGATAGTATCAAACCCTGTGAATATTAAGTATCTTACAAACATTGAATCAGAAGGTACACTACTTATTACAAGAAAAGAAAATATCTTTTTAACTTATACAATGTTTATACAAGATGTTAATAGAACTCTTACAATAGATGATGAAATAATAGTTGCAGATGTGAAAGATGTATCTGTAGAAGAAGCTGAAAATTTTTTTGTATTTTGTGAGAATATAGGGTTCGAAGAAGATTATGTAACCTATGAACAATATAAAAAATTAAAACAAAAATATAGAATTAACAATATGGTGGAAACAGAAAACATAATAGAAAAGCAAAGAATGATAAAAGACGAAGAAGAAATAGAAAAAATAAGAAAAGCTTGTGAAATTACAGATAAGTGTTTTAAACATTTATTGGGATATATAAAAGAAGGAATGACAGAAAAAGAGGTAGCATTGGAAATAGAAGTGTTTTTTAAAAAAAATGGTGCAGATGGAATATCATTTGACCCAATAGTTGCATTTGGAGAAAATTCGTCTATACCACACTGGACACCATCTGATACAAAAGTAAAAAATGCGGATCCAATATTAATAGATATGGGATGTAAATATAAAGGATATTGTTCGGATATGACAAGAACTATCTTTATGGGATGTATATTAGAAGAAATAAAGCCAGTATATGATTTTGTACTAAGAATGCAAAAAAATGTGTTGGATATGATGAGAAATAATTTTAATATTAAAACATTATCAAGGAATGTTGATGATAGTTTTAAATTTAATAATTACATATTAATACACGCTTTAGGTCACGGAGTTGGTTTAGACATACACGAAATGCCATTTATTAATTTAAAAAATGAAAGCTTTTTAAAAGAAAATATGGTAGTAACGGATGAACCTGGAATATATTTACCAGGAAAATATGGAATTAGAATTGAAGATACAGTATTAATATCAAAAACAGATTGCACACCACTTACAAATTCTGAAAAAGGATATGTTGTAATCTAAATATTGATTAGTATGAAAAAATAATATATAATATCTAAGATTATTAGTTATAGATAGGAGAAAAGTATGAGAATATTAAAGGATTTTAAGATACCAGATTTTAAATTTCCAAAATTTAAAATGAAAAATGTTGAAGATATTGAAGAGGTAAAAGTAGATTATGAAGAAATAGAAAAGAAACAAAATGAAGATAAAATGAAAAGTAAATATTATGAGCAAACACATTATAAAACAATAAAAGAGATTTTTATAAGATCAAGAGAAAAATTTGCAAACGATGTATTTATTTTAGAAAAATTTAATCCAAAAGGAGCTTTTACCGAAATTACTTATCAACAATTTACAGATGACGTAATTGCATTAGGAACTGCACTTACAAATAAGTATAAATTAAAAGATGAAAGAATAGTTATAATAGGTGAAAATACATATAACTGGTATGTTTCATATATGGCAATGCTTTGCGGAGTTGGAATAGCTGTTCCTACAGATAAAGAGTTACCAGCTAATGAAATAGAAAATGTAGTTAAACGTTCAAAAGCAACAGCAGTAATTTATTCTACGAAGAAAAAAGATGTAATCAAAAAAATAGAAGATAATCTTCCCGGAGTAAAATATTTTATTCAAATGAATTCAGATGAAAAATTAGTCGGAAGAGAAGTAGGATTTAATACAGTAATTAAAGAAGGAAAAGAACTTGTTGATTCTGGAGATAATTCATTTATGAAAATTGAAATAAATCCAGAGAAGTTTGAAGTTTTAATATTTACATCTGGAACAACATCAAATGCAAAGGGAGTTATGATTTGCAATAGAAATTTAGCAGAAAACGTAAATGCAGTAAGTCCGTATGTAAAATTAAACGAAAATGATAGATTGTTTTCAGTATTACCTTTACACCATACGTATGAGTCTTCAATAGGCTTTTTAGTACCATTTGCTAATGGATGTTCTATTGCAGTATGTCAAGGACTTAAATACATAGTTCCAAATTTAAAAGAAACTCGGACCAACCGCAATGCTTGCAGTACCATTATTAATTGAAAACTTATATAAAAAGATAAATGCTACTATTGAAAAAAGTGGTAAGACAGGGCTTGTAAATTCTATGATACACGTAACTAATGCTTTAAAAAGTGTTGGTGTAGATATAAAGAAAAAAGTTTTTGCAGAAATATATGAAAATTTAGGAGGAAAATTAAGAATAATAGTATCTGCTGCGGCTCCGATAGATGTTAAAATAGGAAGATGGATACAAGACATAGGAATAAGCTTTTTGCAAGGGTATGGATTAACAGAAACTGCACCTATTGCTGCATTAACACCAGAATTTAATTCTAAAATAGGCTCGGCAGGAAAGGCTGTTGTTTGTGCGAAATTAAAAATAGACAATCCAAATGAAAATGGAGAAGGCGAAGTATTAATTAAAAGTGAAACTTTAATGATTGGATATTATGAAGATGAGAAAGCAACAAATGAAGCAATAAAGATTGATGAAAATGGAGATAGATGGTTTCATTCAGGAGATGTAGGATATTTAGATGAAGAAGGATTTTTATTTATAACGGGAAGAAGTAAAAATGTAATAGTAACTCAAAATGGAAAAAATATATATCCAGAAGAAATTGAATTAATGCTTGGAAATATATCAGAAATAAAAGAATGTATGGTATATGGAAAAGAAGTAGAAGGAGAAAAAGAATTAGTAATCTCTGCCAGAGTAATACCAAATTATGAAGATATAGAGGAAAAGTATGGAAAAAATTTAACGGATGAACAAATTTACGATATAATTTGGGAAAAAATTAAAGAAATAAATCATCAGTTGTCTTCATATAAAGCAATAAAAAATTTAGAAATTAAAAAAGATGAATTTGTAAAAACAACAACTATGAAAATTAAACGTTATGCAGAATTGGAAAAAAATAAATGAAATGTTACAATTATGTTACAATTTATCTAAATGAGCAAAATTCTATTGACAGAATAGTTTAAATTGTATTAAAATAAAGTTGAAAATAAGTTACAAATGTTTTTAAGTCCTATTAGACATTTTGTAAAAGAACATATACGTAGGACAAAGGAGGGGAGTTTACGATGCTTTTTTTCCATAAGCCAGGCATAGTAAACGTAAAAATGATAATTACGGAAGAAAAAATTTTATCAAATATCGATAAAGTGCAAAAAATGATTAATCCTAACAGTAAAAAACAAATTATACAATTAGAGGAGGACGCATACTTTAAGGATTTAATAGATTCAATTAAAACATACTTAACAGAATATCCAAAGAAGAAGAATTTTCCACCAAGTGTATATAAGGCAGCGTATTCTTTAGTAGAATTTGCTACAAATCAATTTGAAGAAAATACTAAACAAGTAGAACAATTAATAAGACAAAGAGAAAATAATATAGCAAAAGCAAATGAATTGAGAGAAGTATTTGAAGCTGTACAATCTAAAGATAAGGAATGGAAAAGTAAAGTAAAAAGAATTAGTAATATTATGTCTGAAGATGTAATAGAAGCTTTAATAATAGTAGGAAAATATAAAACAAAAAAACCAGAAGAGTATGATGATGCTATAAAACTTATAAATGCAAGAATATCAAATCTTGAGGGAAATCTACATATTGAAATAGATATGGAAAGAATAGAGGATAGATCAAAAGCATTAAGTTATATAGGAATTGAAATAGCTGAAGCTCTAAAAGGAATACCAACACCAGTTGAAACTCCTGAAAAAGAGCAAAACGTACAAAAAGTTGAAGAAAAACAACCTGCTCAAGTTGATCCTTATATTGAAGAAACAAGATTTGAAGTAAAACCATCATTATGGCAAAGAATTAAAAATAGTAAATTTGTTAGAACTATTGCGTGTATAATGAAAATAAGAGTAGTATTAGATGTTCCAGCACTTCCAGAAGGTAAAGAAGGAAATAACCAATAATACATAATAGGACGGAAGTTATATTTCCGCCCTATTTTTTTGAATATATTTAAAGAATAAGTAGCAAGAACGGAGGTTAATGTTTATGAGTAAATATGATGAACAATATTTAGATTTAGTAGAAAGAATATTAACAACAGGATATTATGATCAAAATAGAACAGGTATCCCAACATATAAATTACCACATCAAATATTGCAATTTGATTTAGAAGATGAATTTCC
>CAYZMV010000002.1:0-21953 GCA_964479635.1 uncultured Clostridium sp.
GAATTTAGAAATAAGTTCGATGCGATTTTTTTATTATAAAACCATTAGTTATGTTTGGGTATAAAATTCTAAGGGTAGCGAAAGAAATTTCCAGCTAGATTTGTGGATATTTATTTCATTGTGAATATCAAATGTTAAAATTTTACAATAATATTACATTTGCATTACAACATAAAAAAGTGTTGACAATGAGAAAACAGTAAAATATAATAAAGAAAATGCGTAATTATTAATTAACATAAGAAACATAATAAATAATGTTCAATATGTAAATAATATCTAGAAACCCTTTTACCTCACTATTATTTGACATATTGAATCTAAAACAAAACTATTGCAAACACTGCACAGACGAGCATTGCTCGTTTGCAGAAAACTAAACAAAAGAAGGGGAAAAACAAATGAACAAAAAAGAATTAAAAAGAAATGAAAAATCTAAAAATAAAAAATCTTCAAAGAACCTCTCAAATCTAATCTCTAATATCCAACCTCTAATTTCTGACCACAATGGCATTACCTTAATAGCACTGGTAATCACCATAATCGTAATGCTAATTTTAGTAGGCGTAACAGTAACTGTGGCACTAAATGGGGGTTTATTTAATCAGGCAAAAGTCGCAACAGCAGATACACAAAATGCAGTAAACAAAGAGCAAAATTTATCAAGTGGTGAATTAAAGGTAAATGGAGTATGGTATGATTCATTAGAAGATTATACAAATGAAATACCTTCAAAAAAAGGAAATTGGGAATTAAGTGTAGATGGAAAAACGGTAACAAATGGAGAAGTAACATTAAAAGTAGGAGACTATGTAAATTACACACAAGACGAAGGGACTTATCCAAATGAAAAATTAGGATACCACTATACTGGAAGAAACAATGCTCCAAATTTTGCGACACAGCTTGATATGAAATGGAGAATACTAGGAGTAGATTCAAATGGTTGCTTAACATTAATAAGTGATAAACCAACTACGCAAGGTTTTGTGTCGGATTATGGAGTAGGTTATTGCAATATTGTATTTATTTTGAATGATATATGTAAAGAGTTATATAGTAATAAAACGTTGGGACTTACCGCAAGAAGTTTAACAATGGAAGATATAGAAGATACATTAGACGAGAATAAGTTAACTGAAATAAAGACTTCTTGGTCTGGTGATAAGGTGAAATATGGATTAACTAAAACCTATCCAAGTGGTTCATATTATCCACCAATATATGCTGAAGAAAATGATTCAGGAATAGGCGTTACGGAAGAGCAAGTAGCAACAGGTATGAAAACAAACGGAATTGGAAGAAGTGATTCTTTTTATTCAGAACCCTTATACTTTGAAGAGGAAACTTATGCTGGATATGAAGGTCCTACTGAAGGACCTATTACCTGTACTCAAACTTACTATGACATAAAAGAATCTCAATGGGAATCGGCTTGTTTAAATGAACTTACTTTTCAGATGATTGCAAATCACGACAGATCCTATTTTCTCGCTTCTCGATGCACTTGGATTTATACAGATTATGCTGCTTTTGCGGTATTCGGTGTGCAACCTAGAGCACTTACTCGATACTCATTTGCCACAACTGCACATGGAGTTATAAATGGTCGCCCTACACTTTATGTTCGCCCAGCATTGTCGATATCGCGTAATTATGTAGTAGGTGCTTGTGAAAACGATGCTACTGGAGAAGACGAAGCTCATATGCATACTTTATCTAAAGTCAGTTCAAGTGGGATTTAGGGAACAAACCCAAAAATCCCACTTTTAATCAATCAAAAAAAGTGGAATTTCGATGTTTTTTTTAAAACTTGTCAAAAATAATATTTTGTGATATAACAAATGTATAAAATAACAACTGGGAAATACAATGTAAAAGGGGGAGATATTAAAGATGGAATCAAATGAACAATTAGATGAGAAATTTGATGAAAAAAAGCCTAAAAAGAAAGGAAAAGGACTAAAAATAACTTTGATAATTATAGCTCTAGTTATTATTGTATTAGCATTGTTATACTTATTTGTTTTTTCACAACCACAATATGTTTTTAGTAGAGTAATTGACAAAGTTTTAAGTGCAGATTTAGAAGATTATGACACAGTTAAATTTGATGCCGAGGCACGAGTAGCTATTAAAGCAGAAGATGCAAGTATACAACAAGAATTAAATGAATTTGAAAAAGGTAGTTTAAGTATAGGTGGTCAGCTTGATTATACAAATAAAAATGGAATGGCTAGTTTAGGACTTAATTATGAAAATGAGGAGGTAGTTAATTTAAAAGCATATTACATAGATGAAGAAATGTATTTATCACTTGGGGAATTATTTGAAAAATACATTAAAGTAGATTTAAGTGAAGAACAAGAAAAAACAGTTAAAGAAGCACTTGATACTGTTACCTCAAAAGAAGAAAGAGAAACTGGTCAAAAAGTTGTTAAAATTGTGAGAGATGAATTAAAAACTCAAATAAAAGAACAAGGAGAATTTGACAAAAAACAAACCACAATAAATATCGCAGACGAAGAAAAAAGTGTGACAAAGTCAATACTTACATTATCAGAGAAACAGTTAATTGATTTACTTTCTAATATGTGCCTAAACTTATCAGAAAATGACGAATTTTTAGGATGTTTTGTAGAATCACCAAAAGAAGAACTTCAGACGATTATAGATGAGCTAAAAGAAATAGAAGTTAATAATGATAATAGCATAGAAATATCTATTTATACAGCAGGAATATTAAGAGAAATTGTAGGTGTAGATATAGAAATAAATTCTGCATCAGATGGAATTATAACAATGTCAGTTGTAAAAGAAAGCGAGGGAATGTATTCATTTAAAATTTCTGTAGAAACATCATCGGCAAAAGTGGATTTGATAAAAGGAAAAATAGAGATAAGAAAAAATAAAGATACAGAAAGTGAACAAGAAGGAGAAACTCTTGTAACAGCAGAGATTGAAAATGTAGGAGCAATTACTGTAACAGTAGATTATTCATTGGAATATAATAATGAAATTGAAAAAATAGATGTATCTAATAGTGTATCGATTGGAAATGTAACACAAAGAGATTCTCAAGATATTCAAAAAAGGTTAATGGAAAGACCATTAATAGGTGATTTAATAAAATCATTATTAGATGATTATTCTGAAGAAAATGGAGATAATATAACTGGTGATGAACCAATAAATAATATGATGTTTGATGAACCACCATATATAATGGATGTTCCTGATGCTGAGTAGTATATAGGGCTTGAAAAAATTAAAATATATGATAAAATTAAACCGTATAAAAGATGATTTTCTTTATACGGTTTATTAATTCCAATATTAAGGTGATAAAATGATAAATTTTACAAAAATGCAGGGACTGGGTAATGATTATGTGTATATTGACTGCTATTCTAAAGATGTTGATATAAAAAACATATCAGACCTAGCCAAGTTTATGAGTAATCGTCATTTTGGAATAGGGTCAGATGGAATAATTTTGATATGCAAAAGTGATATTGCTGATTTTAAAATGAGGATGTTTAATTTTGATGGCAGTGAAGCAGAAATGTGCGGAAATGGAATAAGATGTGTAGGCAAATTTGTATATGACAAAGGGCTAACACACAAAAAAACTATCAAAATAGAGACATTAGCGGGAATTAAGGAATTGAATCTTCATATAAAAAATGGAAAAGTAGAAACAGTAAGAGTAGATATGGGAAAGCCAATTTTGAATCCAAAAGAAATACCAGTTAATTTTGATAAAGAACCAGTGAAAAATTTAAAAATTAAAGCTCTTGATAGAGAATTTAATTTTACCTGTGTTTCTATAGGAAACCCACACGCAATAACATTAGTAGAAAATACGAAAGAATTTGACATTGAAAAATATGGACCAATATTAGAGGTAGATAAACATTTTCCAAAGAGGTCTAACATAGAATTTGTAGAGGTAATAGATAAAAATAATATAAAAATGAGAGTATGGGAAAGAGGCTCAGGGGAAACACTTGCGTGTGGTACAGGAGCGTGTGCTACAGCAGTTGCCTGTAGTATAAATGGATTGACAAATAGAAAGGTAAAGATAGAACTACTAGGAGGAATATTAGAAATAGATTGGGACGAACAAACAAATCATATATTTATGACAGGCCCAGCGGTAACCGTATATGAAGGAAAAATCGAGTTTTGAGGGGAGAATTGATTATGTATAAAATTAATGAGAATTATTTAAATTTACAAGATAGCTATCTATTTTCTACAATAGCAAAAAAAATAGAAGAATACAAAAGTAAAAATCCAAGTAAAGAAATAATAAAAATGGGAATTGGAGATGTAACAAGACCAATAGTACCAAGCATAATAGAAGCGATGCATAAGGCAGTTGATGAGATGCAAAATGAGGATACATTTAGAGGATATGGACCAGAGCAGGGATATGATTTTTTGAGAGAAAAAATATCTAAATATGATTATAAAGAAAGAGGTGTGGAAATAAATCCAGATGAGATATTTGTATCAGATGGGGCAAAATGTGATGTTGCAAACATTTTAGATATCTTAGGAAATGAAAATAAGGTTGCAATAACGGATCCTGTATATCCAGTTTATTTGGATACAAATGTAATGATAGGAACGGCAGGAAAATACAACGAAGGAAAAGGCATATATGAAAATATAGTATATGTACCAATAAAAGCAGAAAATAATTTTGTGCCAGAATTGCCAAAAGAAAAGGTAGATTTAATATATCTATGCCTTCCTAATAATCCAACAGGAACAGTTTTAAATAAAGTGGAGTTAAAAAAATGGGTAGATTATGCAAAAGAAAATAAAGCATTAATATTATTTGATTCTGCTTATGAAAAATATATCACAGAAAAAAATATTCCGCATAGTATATATGAAGTAGAAGGAGCAAAAGAAGTTGCAATAGAGTTTAGAAGTTTTTCTAAAACAGCAGGATTTACTGGGGTAAGATGTGCATATACAGTTGTTCCAAAAGAACTTAAGAGTAGAACTTCAAAAGGTGAAGAAGTATATTTAAATAAATTATGGGGCAGAAGGATGTCTACTAAATTTAATGGAGTATCGTACATAACACAAAGGGCAGCAGAGGCTGTGTATAGCATAGAAGGACAGAAACAGATAAAACAAAATATAGATTATTATATGGAAAATGCAAGAATAATAAAAGAGGGATTAAGCAAAGCAGGATTTGTAACATATGGAGGAGTGAATGCTCCATATATATGGCTAAAAGTTCCACAAGGATTAACGTCGTGGGAGTTTTTTGATAAACTATTAAATGAAAAACAAATAGTTGGAACTCCGGGAGTTGGATTTGGACCATCAGGAGAGGGATACTTTAGATTAACAGCATTTGGAACAAGAGAAAACACAATAAAAGCAATGGAAAGAATAAATAAGATTAATTAGGATTAAGGGGGCAGACCCCAAAATCCTCTTGTAAGGGAAAAGGGGCCTACACCCCTTAGGTTCTCTTTTGTAATTTTTTCTTTACTTTTTTATATTTAAATAGTATAATTATAAAGTTAAGTTAAAGTTAATTTTCACGTTTAAGAGGTATAAGTATGAACAAAGAAAAGCTTATTAGCATAGCTAAAAATTTTAAAATTGATGGAGAACCAATAGAAGTAAAAAAATGTGATAGTGGACATATTAATAAAACATATAGTATAACATATAAAACAGAAAATGAGAAAAATAAAAAATATGTTCTTCAATATGTAAATACAAAGGTATTTCCAAATTTACAAGAATTAATGACAAATATCAAAAACATAACAAAGTATATGATTCAAAAGGCAGAAGAAAAAGGTGAGCCAACTGATAGGATTACAATTAAATTGATAGATACTATAGATGAAAATCCATACAATATATATAATAAAAATTGGAGAATGGAAGAATTTTTGGACAATACAAAAACATATTTAACTACAGATAGTTTAGAAATACTTACAGAAGCAGGAAAGGCTGCAGGAAAATTTCAAAAGCATTTAAACGGATTTCCGGCACAAAAATTATACGAAATTATCCCAAAGTTTCATTATACTCCAAACAGGGTAAACCAGCTAAAAGAGGCATTATCTAATAGCGAGAATTTAGAAAAAAGAAAAGAAAGATTTGATCTTGCAAAAGATGTAATAAAATTTGTAACAGATGAAAAGAGATTAAGTAAAACTAATATAATTACAAGTAAATTGGAAGATAAAGAAATACCTTTAAGAGTTACACATAATGATACAAAACTCAGCAATATATTGTTCGATAAAGATACGAATGAAGCAGTGTGCTTAATTGATTTAGATACAGTTATGCCGGGGGCACTTGCTTATGATTTTGGAGAGGGATTAAGAACTGGTATTACTACGGCAAAAGAAGATGAACAGGATTTATCAAAAATTGTAGTAGATATAAACAGATTTGAAAGTTATACAAAAGGATTTTTAAGTGAAGTAAAAGATACAATAACTAAAGAAGAATTAGATATTTTGCCACTTGGAGTTTGGATGATGACTTATGAGAATGGAATAAGATTTTTAGCAGATTATTTAAATGGTGATGTGTATTTTGCAGTAGATGAAAATATAGAAAATCATAATCTCATAAGGGCTAAAGCTCAATTAGAATTATTAAGACAATTAGAAGAAAAAGAAGATGAAATGAAGGGAGTAATTAAAAAGTATGGATTTTAATGAACTTGCAGACTTAATATTTCCGAATGCTAAAGACGTTTCATATTATGAAGAAAAATATCCAGAAAGAAATTTAAGTGAGGGGGCAATGGTAACTAGATTTGCCCCAAGTCCAACGGGATTTATACATATAGGTGGATTGTTTGGTAGTATAATAGACAGAAAATTGGCGGAACAATCAAATGGGGTATTTATTTTAAGAATAGAAGATACAGATCAAAAAAGAGAGATAGAAAATGGTGTAGCTCAAATAGTAGATGGATTAAAGGCTTTTGATATTGTTCCAAATGAGGGAGTAATATCTGAAAATGAAGAGATAGGAAATTATGGACCATATAAACAAAGTGAAAGAAAAGATATTTATCAGGCTTATGCTAAGAGTTTAATAAAACAAGGACTAGCATATCCGTGTTTTTGTACTCCTGAAGAATTAGAGGAAATAAGGGCAAAACAAGAATCTGCTAAAATAAGACCGGGTTATTATGGTGTATGGGCAAAATACAGAAATTTTCCTATAGATGAAGCAGTAAAAAAAATTAAAAATGGTGAAAGCTATATTATAAGATTTAAATCTCAAGGTAGAGAAGATAGAAAAATAAAACATAAAGATAGTATAAAAGGGAATATAGAGCTTCCTGAAAATGACCAAGATATAGTTATAATAAAAGCAGATGGGCTTCCAACATATCATTTTGCGCACGTAGTAGATGATCATTTAATGAGAGTAACATATGTAATACGTGGAGATGAATGGGTTTCGTCACTTCCTATTCATTTAGAATTATTTAGAGCCTTAGGATTTAAACCACCTAAATATGCACATACTGCAACAATAATGAAAGATGACAATGGAAGCAAAAGAAAGATTAGTAAAAGAAAGGATCCAGAAGCGGCAGTAAGCTTTTATCACGAACAGGGTATTCCGGCTGATGCAGTTGTAGAATACTTACTTAATATTGCAAATTCGAGTTTTGAACCGTGGAGAAGAGCAAATCCAGATAAGAATATATCGGAATTTGAATTACAATTAAACAAAATGAGTGTTAGTGGAGCAGTTTTTGATATGGTAAAACTTTTAGATGTGTCTAAAAATATAATATCAAAATATAGTGCAGAAAAAATATATGATGAAACTGTGAAATGGGCTAGTAAATATGATAAAGAATTTAAAAAATTATTAAGTGATAATAAAGAATATTCAATTAAGGTTCTAAATATAGAAAGGGGAAAGGAAAAACCTAGAAAAGATATTAGCAAATGGTCAGATGTAAAAGAAATCATCAAATATATGTATGAAGAAGAATATAGTAAAATGACTGATTTTGAATTTCAAAAAATTAGTGATAAAGAAGAAATAAAAGAAATATTGAGTTCATATATTGAAAAATACTTTGATATACACGATGATAAGGATATATGGTTTAGCAAAATAAAGGATTTATCTGAAAGCAAAGGATATGCAAGGGAAGTAAAAGAATATAAGCAAGATCCAGAAAAATATAAAGGCCATATTGGAGATGTTAGTACAGTTATAAGAGTAGCATTAACTACAAAACATAATACGCCTGATTTATATGAAATAATGCAAGTATTAGGAAAAGAAACAGTAATTGATAGAATAAATAGATTTGTATTAAATAGATAAATTAATAAAGGAGAACACATGGATTACAAATTAGGAGATATTGTAGAATTAAAAAAACAGCACCCGTGTGGAAGTAGAATATGGGAAATTACAAGAATTGGAGTAGATTTTAAATTTAAATGTATAGGTTGCAATCATATAATAACAGTTGAAAGACCAAAAGCATTAAAAATGATAAAAAAGAAATATGAAAATACGGAGGATTAAATTTTGGAAAAGAGTAAAGGTTCAAAAATTGCAAATATAATTTTTACGATAATTGCATTAATTATTATTTATCAGTTATGTATATTATATAAAACATATTCATTTGCTGAGTTTACTAAGGCAGAATATAATAGAGGAACAACAAAATTTTCTAGAGATAAAGATATAACATATACTTATGATTATAGTTATAAAATGGAATCTAAAGATTTTAATGATTCGATGTTTTATAAAAAAGTAAATATTAAACCAAATACTCCATATAAACTTAGTTGTATGGTAAAAACAGAAAATATAGAGACCGAAAATGGAAAAAGCAATGGGGGAGCTCAAATTTCAATATTAGATTCTACTGAATGTTCAGAGAATCTAACTGGAACTAATGATTGGCAGAAATTAGAATTTATTTTTGATTCAAAAAATAGAGAAACAGTTGAAATTGGATATAGGTTAGGTGGCAATGAAAATAAAGCAAAAGGAACAGTATGGTTTTCTGATTTTAAGTTGGAAGAAGGTATAAAGGACAATTCAAATAATTGGAATATGGTATGTTTTATTGTTAAAAATTTAGATGTAAATATAAATAATAAAAATGTAAAAATTTCAATGAGTTTAAGTGATATTGAAAAAATGAAAAATAATATGAATAGGTTTAAAACATCTGCTAATAAATTATCAAAAAATAAAATGACAGTAGATTATGATATATACGAAATAGATGAACCAATTAAATCAATAACATATTCTGACGAGTATGGATATTATTTAGACCCATCTGATGTTAAAGATGTATTAAAAGACTACCTAAAAAAAGAAGAATATGATTATATATTTGTTGCAACAAAACTTGGGGATAATTATAAAAATATAGAAATACCAGTAAATGATTGGATAGGACTTCGGAGCTATGGATTTATATGGAGTAGGATATTCAAATATAAGACTTCCAAATGATAGTTCAAGTTATATATATACGTATGATTCATTAGTAAATACGTTTCCTGAAGAAGTATTCATACACGAATTTTTGCATTCTTTAGAAAGAATCCTTCAGGAGAGAAATTATGACATACCAGAGCTTCACGATTACGAAAAATATGGATATAAAGAAGAAAGATTAGTAGGATTAAAAGAGTGGTATGCAGATTATATGACTTGTAATATAAAGACGAATGATGGAAAATTAGTAGGACTTGATAGTGTTGTATATACAATTACTCCACCAGCTGAAAGTGATTTTAAATATAGTACAGAAGTAGACTTTAATAAAGAGCCAGAAAATATAATTGAAGAAATAAGAAATGTATTTATAGTAGTATCAAGATTATTTGGAGCTAAATAATGCGCTATTTACAATAAAAAGAAAGGACTAAAATGAAAGTATCAGATTTTAAATATGATTTACCAAAAGAACTTATTGCACAAACTCCAATTAAAAAAAGAGACGAATCAAGACTTATGGTATTAAATAGAAGTGACAAAACAATAAAGCACAAAATATTTAAAGATATTGTAGAATATTTAAGACCGGGAGATGTGCTAGTTAGAAACAATACAAAAGTAATACCAGCAAGAATTTATGGAAAAAAGGAAACTGGTGCAAATGTTGAATTTTTGTTATTAAACAATATAGAAGGAGACATTTGGGAGACGGCTGTAAGACCTCGGAAATAAGTTACATATTGGAACAAAAGTAATATTTGGAGATGGCTTACTTAAAGCTGAAATACTAGATGTTATGCAAGGTGGAACAAGAAAAGTAAAATTTGAATATGAGGGTATTTTTAATGAAATATTAGATAAGATTGGCATGATGCCACTTCCTCCATATATACATGAAGAATTAAAAGAAAAAGATAGATATCAAACAGTATATGCAAAATATCAAGGATCAGCAGCGGCTCCAACAGCAGGTCTTCATTTTACAAATGAACTTTTGCAAAAGCTCGAAGAAAAAGGAGTAATTATTGCAAATGTAACTTTGCACGTTGGAATAGGTACATTTAGACCGGTAAAGGAAGAAAATGTGGAGACACATAAGATGCATTCGGAACATTTTTATATAAAGCAAGAGGATGCAGAAAAAATAAATAAGGCAAAAAGAGAAGGAAAAAGAGTTATTGCAGTTGGTACAACCTCTTGTAGAGTTTTAGAATCTATTGCAGATGAACAAACAGGGGAAGTAGAACCGATAGAAAGCGATACAAATATATTTATTTATCCGGGATATAAATTTAAATGTATAGATGGTTTAATTACTAATTTTCATTTACCAGAATCAACACTGCTTATGCTTGTATCTGCCTTAGCAGGTAGAGAATTTATTATGGAAGCTTATAAGGAAGCAGTAGAAGAAAAATATAGGTTTTTTTCGTTTGGTGATGCAATGCTTATTGTTTGAACAAATGAAAAACTTCGTCTTACGTCGTTAAATTCATAAAGAAAATCCTCAATGTGCAAACGCACACCTCCGGTATTTCTTTATGAATTTGCCTATTATTACTCGTTTTTGATTTGTTCAATAATTTTAAAAAATAATAGAAAGGGGCAAAAATGTCAGAAGCAGTAACTTATGAATTATTGCACGAATGCAAACAAACAGGTGCAAGAAGAGGGGTTATTCATACTCCACATGGAGATATTGATACCCCAGTATTTATGCCTGTAGGTACCTTAGGCACTGTAAAATCCATAACCCCCGAGGAACTAAAAGAAGAAGTAAAAGCTCAAATAATACTTTCTAATACATATCATCTGTATTTAAGACCTGGACATGAAATTGTAAAAGAAGCGGGAGGACTTCACAAATTTATGAATTGGGATAGACCAATTTTGACAGACTGTGGACGGATTTCAGGTGTTTAGTTTAAGTAATTTAAGAACAATTTCGGAAGAGGGAGTAGAGTTTAAATCTCATTTAGATGGAAGCAGACATTTCTTTTCGCCAGAAAAAGTAATGGAAATTGAAGAAGCCCTTGGTGCAGATATAATAATGTCGTTCGATGAGTGTGTAGAATATGGAGCAAGTTATGAATACACAAAACAATCTATGGAAAGAACAACAAGATGGGCTATAAGATGCAAGGAAGCACACAAGAATACAGATAAACAAGCATTGTTTGGCATAATACAAGGTGGATTTTATAAGGATCTACGTAAAAAATCTGCAGAAGATTTAATAGCATTAGATTTTCCTGGATATGCAATAGGTGGAATTAGCGTACGGAGAACCTAAAGAAGAATTTTTAGACATATTGAATTACACAACACCACTTATGCCTAAAGATAAACCTAGGTATTTAATGGGAGTAGGAACACCTGATTACTTGATAGAATCTGCAATGGCGGGAATAGATATGTGTGATTGCGTTCTACCTACTAGAATTGCAAGAAATGGAACAGCTCTTACTTCAAGAGGAAAAGTAGTAGTAAGAAATGCTACTTATGAAAGAGATTGGGGACCATTAGACAGCGAATGTGATTGCTATACTTGTAAGAATTATACTAGGGCATATATAAGACATTTAGTAAAAGCAAATGAAATTTTAGGTGTAAGATTATTATCTATACATAATTTAAGGTTCTTGACTAAACTTATGGAAAGAGTTAGAATAGAAATAGAGAATAATAATTTATTAAACTTTAAGAATGAATTTTATAAAAAGTACGGTTATACAAAAGAGTAAGGAGGAATTATCATGACTTTACTAGATCAAGAAGTAAATAATAAACCAGAAGCACCCAAAGGTAAAAAAATAGTATTAATATTATTAATACTTGCAATTATATTATTGATAGTAGTTATTGCAATGATGTTTGTCTTATCCCAAAATCAAGCAAAAGCTTTAACATTGAGTGTAAATGGTTCTAATGTAGCTATTGAAAATGACTTATTAATAACGAGTGAAAATGGAACTAATTATGTATCGATAGAAAAAATGTCAAAATTATTGGGATATGATTATTTAAAAGGTGGATACAAAGAATATACTGAAGATGAAACTAACTCTAAATGTTATTTACAAAATGAAGATCAAATAATACAATTTGAAGCAGACTCAAACAAAATATCTAAAACGTCATCTGACTCAATTTTAGATTATGAAGAATATCAATTAAAAAATAAAATTATAAAATCTAATGATTTATTATATATATCATTAGATGATGTAAATGTTGGGTTGGAAGTAGTATATACTTATTCACAAGAAAATAATCAAATATTATTTAATACAATAGAAAATGTGACAGAAAGTTATAAAAATTCTTTAGCAACTCAAACAAATAATCAATTATTAGAAATTAGTGAAGAAGTTGATAATGAAAAAGCATTATTATATAATATGATGGTTGTTGCAAATGAAAGTAAAAAATGGGGTGTAGTAGACGGAAGTTATTCTACAATAATTGGTAATAGATATACAAGCCTAAAATTTGTTGAGTCGGCGGGAGTATTTATAGCATCTGATGAAAATAAATACGGTGTTATTAGTAAAGAACCAAATCAAAGACCAATAATAGATTTAAATTATGAAGAAATAAATGTAATAAATAATTCCCCAGTATATTATCAAGTAAAATTAGCAGGAAAATATGGAGTAATAAATGGACAGGGTAAAGCAACTGTAAATAATATATATGACAGTATGGGATATATATCTAAAAGTACTAATGAAATATCACTTTTAATGATTGAGGACTATGGTGCTAACAAAGATAACTTATTAGTAGTATGTAAGAATGGTAAGTATGGCTTAGTAAATATAGATAGTGGGCAAGAGGTAATTGGTTGTGTATTAGATAAAATTTATGGAAAAAAAGAAAATGGAACAACTAATTATTATATTGGGTTACAACAGCAAGAAATATCTTTAGATAGATATATAGAATATATAAATACATCGACCATAAATGTTGGACGATAATTAAAATGTAATATAAAAACGGATATGAAATACATTTCATATCCGTTTTTTATGTTACATTTTTTGTTCACCGGGTATAAAGTAGTCAATAACGCCATAAATTAATGCACCAATAATTGCTGCCATCCAAGAAATAGAATATCCAGATACAAAATATTGTGTAACATAAAGAACCACAGCAGATAATATAAAACCTACAAATCCTTTTCCAAATGGACTAGCATGGAGTCCGGTAAATTTAACTATTAAATAGTCTAATACAGTAAGAACAACAGCTGCAATAGCTAAAGCCCAAATATTATTTATTTGAAAACCTGGTGTAAAGAATGCTGTTATTGCCAAGATTACAGCAGCAGCTATTAATCTACCAACAATTTGCCAGACAGTACTTGTTCCATTAGATGTTTGCGTATTAGTTTCATTATTTTCTGACATCTTAAAAAACCTCCTAACACAAATATATATATTTAATTTTACTTGGCTTTCAAGCACTTTTAGGCTCTTAAGCGTTCATATTTATTATTTGCTTTTTAAAAATAAATATTCAAAAAAATTTTTATATAAGAATATTTTTAACAAAATTTGAAAAAATATAATAAAATGAAAAAACCACAATTTATCTAATGATAGGAGAATGTAAATGGTTAATATATTTATTAGAGTTTTAATATTATATATTTTAGTACTTATAACAATGAGATTAATGGGAAAGAGGGAACTTCGGTCAAATGCAACCATTTGAGCTAGTAATTGCAATTATGATAGCAGATTTAGCTGCAGTTCCAATGGGAGATACAGGAATTCCCATTACAAATGGTATAATACCAATTTTAGCATTATTATTAATACAATTATTAATATCAATTATTAATATGAAAAGTATTTGGGGAAGAAAAATAATTTGTGGGATGCCATCAATATTGATATATAGAGGAAAAATTGACGAAAGAGTTTTAAAAAAAGAAAAACTTACAATAAATGAATTACAAGAAAGATTGAGACAAAATAATGTGTTTACTATAGGAGATGTTGAGTATGCTATTTTAGAAACAAGCGGACAGTTGACAGTAATTCAAAAGCCGGAAAAAAGAAATGCAATACCAGAGGATTTTGGAATTACGCCAGAATATGAGGGAATACCTTATGATTTAGTAATAGATGGGAAAGTAATGTATGAAAATTTAAAGGCAATAGGAAAGGATTATAATTGGCTTTCAAATCAAGTTAAGAAATTTAAAATAAGTCCTGAACAGGCATTAGTTGTAACATATGATGGTAAAGCTCAAATATTTTGTCAGGCAAAAGAGGAGAGAAAATGAAGCAAATCATAATAATTATAGTAATTTTAATAATAATTTTTGCTGGAGCATATTTAAGTCAAAAATTTTTAGATGATACAACAGCAAGTTTAGTAAGTAAATTAGAAGAATTAAAAATGAATATAGAAGACAATAAAGAAGATGATAAAATGATTAAAGAAAAAACAGATGAAATATATAAAGAATGGAGAGATATGAGTGAAAAGTGGTCTGTTATTGTTTTGCATAACGAATTAGATTTAATAGAAACATCCCTTATAAAAGTAAAATCAAAAATAAAAATAGGAAATTTAGATGAAAGCATAGAGGATATAGACACATCAATATTTTTATTAAACCATATTAAAGAAAAAGAAAAAACAAGCTTAAAAAATATATTTTAGGATTAAGGGGACAGACCCCGAAATCCTATTAAATCAAATCCTTCATATTGTATAGGCCATTACTTTGAGTAACTATAAATTTTGCAGCTTTTAATGCACCTTTTGCAAAAATGCTCCTAGATGTAACAGTATGAGTTATTTCTAATGTTTCATTTTCTCCTAAAAATAATACGGTATGTTTTCCTACTTCTGTTCCACCTCTTATAGAGTGTATTCCAATTTCTTTATTAGGTCTTTTTTGCCTTACACTGTGCCTGTTATATTGATAAATCATTTCATTATTTAAAGCATCATCAATGCTATCTGCAAGCATTAATGCAGTACCACTAGGACTATCAATTTTATTTCTATGATGAGTTTCAACTATTTCTATATCCGAATCTTTAAGTTGTGTTGCAAGTTTTGCGACAATATCTGACATAATATTAATTTCATAAGACATATTTCCAGAACGAAAAACAGGTATTTCTTTAGCGTATTGATTTATAATGGCTAATTCTTCATCAGAAAAGCCTGTAGTAGCAATTACAGTAGGTATTTTTTTACTTTTAGCAAATTCAAGTATATTTATAGTAGCTTCAGGAACAGAAAAATCGATTATAACATCAGGAGTTTCTTTAATTAAATTAACATCAGTATATATTGGAAAATTATATTCATTATTACTAAATTTATCAACTCCACAGCATACTTCAAAATCCTTTGAACTATCTATTTGTTTTAAGACTTCTTGTCCCATTCTACCATTTATTCCATTGATTAATACTTTTAACATTATTTCCTCCTTGTATTTACTTAATTTTTATTCCATAATTTATCATTTCATTTTTTAATTTTTCTTTTCCAGCATCACTCATTTCTACTAAAGGCAAACGAGGAGTACCTGCATTAAATCCTATCATATTACAAGCAGTTTTTACTGGAATAGGATTAACCTCTGAAAATAAAGCAGAAGTTAGCTTTAATGTATCTAATTGAAGCTTTGTTGCTCCTTTAATATCTCCATTAAAGAATTTTTTTACCATATTATGAACATCTTTTGGTATGATATTTGAAAGAACCGAAATAACTCCCAAACCTCCAAGAGAAAGAATTGGTAATACTTGATCATCATTACCAGAATATATATAAAGATTATCCTTGCATAGATTTGCTATTTCAGCTACTTGTGAAATATTTCCACTTGCCTCTTTTACTGCAACTATATTATCAATTTTTGAAAGTTCTAGACAAGTTGCAGGAGTAATATTTAGACCAGTTCTGCTAGGTACATTATATAAAATAACAGGAATATTAATAGAATTTGCTATTGCCTTGTAGTGAGCAACAAGTCCTGCCTGTGTAGTTTTATTATAATATGGTGTAACAACAAGTACAGCGTCTGCACCTACACTTTCTGCATATTTAGACATTTCGATTGCGGTTTTAGTACAATTTCCACCAGTACCTGCAATAATAGGTACTCTTTTTCTTGCTACATTAATTGCAAATTTAATAGTTTCCTTTTTTTCTTCTGTTGTCATTGTAGAAGACTCACCCGTTGTACCACAAACAATAATACTGTCAACACCTTCTGAAATTTGAAACTCAATCATTTTTCTAAATTCTTTAAAATTTACACCATCCTCTGTAAATGGTGTGATTATAGCTGTTCCACAGCCTTTAAAAACAATTTTTTTCATATAAAATTCACTTCCTTAAATATTATAGTATAAAAATATCGAAAGAGAAATGACTTTAAGCCATTTCAATTAATTTTTCTACAATTTGTATTGCATTACTTGCTGCACCTTTTCTTATGTTATCAGCAACTACCCATAGGTTTATTCCAAAAGGAACACTTTCGTCTCTTCTAATTCTTCCTACAAATACTTCATCGTGACCATTTGCATTTTGAGCCAAAGGATATATATTTTTACTTGGATTATCTTCCAAAATTATTCCGGGACTATTTTTTAATAATTGCTTTAATTCATTTATATCAAAGTCATTTTCAAATTCAACATTTATAGATTCACTGTGAGAATTAAGCACAGGAACTCTAACTGTTGTTGCAGTAACTTTTAAATCAGGTTTTCCTAAAATTTTTCTAGTTTCGTTTATCATTTTAATTTCTTCTTTGGTATAACCATTTTCTTCAAATACATCTATATGTGGTAAACAGTTATTTACAATAGGATATGGAAATTTTTTAGGTGGCAACCCTTTAATACCATTTTCCAAATCGTCAACACCAGCTTTACCTGCACCAGATACAGCTTGGTATGTTGAATACACAACTCTTTTTATTTTATACTTATCATCTAATGGCTTTAGAGGAACAACGGCTTGAATTGTAGAACAATTTGGATTTGCGATTATACCATTATTCCATTTTATATCATAAGGATTAACTTCAGGCACTACTAATGGTACATTTTTATCCATTCTAAAAGCACTACTATTATCTACAACTATGCATCCTTTTGAAACTGCAATAGGGGAATATTTTTTAGAAGTTTCTCCACCTGCCGAGAATATAGCAAAATCAAATCCTTCATCAAATGAATTTTCAGTAAGTTCATTTACAGTATATTCTTTTCCCATAAACTTTATTTTTTTCCCAGCAGATTTATAGGAAGAAAAAAAGGCATATTCTGATATAGGTAAATTCTTTTCTTCTAAGACTTTAAGTGCAGTTCTACCAACTAATCCAGTAGCACCTACTAATGCTAGTTTATATTTTTTCATATAATTCACTCCTATTCTTTACACTTAACTAAACACATTATATTCCATAAGTCAAAAAAAAGAAACAAATTTTATAAATTTTATGAATGAAAATTGACAACTGTATAAATAGTAAGTATAATCATTTATGATATATTTTGAAAAGTTGATAATAGGAGATGGTTGATTTGAAAAAATATTATTTTACATCAGAAAGTGTAACAGAAGGTCATCCAGACAAAGTTTGTGATTTAATATCAGACACTATTTTGGATGAGTGCTTAAAACAAGACAAATATTCAAGAGTTGCTATAGAAACATTTGCATCTAAAAATTTAATTACTATTGTGGGACAACTTACAACAAAAGCTAAAGTTGATGTAGAAAGTATAGCAAGAAATGTATTGAAGGAGATTGGCTATGATAATGAAAATACAGATATAGATTATAGAACGTGCAAAGTAGAAACTAATATAACAAAACAAAGTGAAGATATTGCAATGGGAGTTGATGTAGGAGGAGCAGGGGACCAAGGTATTATGTTTGGCTATGCATCTGACGAAACAAAAGAACTTATGCCTTTTGCAATATCAATGGCTCATAAACTTGCTAAAAGACTTGCAGAAGTAAGAAAAAATAAGGATATAGATTATTTAAGACCAGATGGGAAAGTACAAGTTACAGTAGAATATGAAGATGACATACCAAAAAGAATAGATACAATATTAATATCTAATCAACATTTGGAAAGCGCAAATTTAGATGTTATGAAAAAAGATATTATAGAAAAGGTAATAAACAAGGTTGTAGATAAAAAATATATAGATGAAAATACAAAAATATATGTAAATCCAACAGGAAGATTTGTAATTGGGGGACCTTTAGGAGATACTGGACTTACAGGAAGAAAATTAATTGTAGATACCTATGGCGGATATGCAAAACACGGAGGGGGATCTTTTTCTGGAAAAGACCCTAGCAAAGTTGATAGAAGCGCTACATATATGCTTCGTCATATAGCAAAAAGCATAGTTGCAAATGGACTTGCTAAAAAATGTGAACTTCAAGTATCTTATGCAATAGGAATGAAAGAACCATTATCAATATTTGTTGATGCATTTGGAACAAATACTATTCCTGAAGAAGAAATAGTAGAAAAAATAAAGAAAAAATTTGATTTAACACCAAATGGAATAATAGAATATCTAAATTTAAGAGAACCAATATATACCAAAACTACAAATTATGGACATTTTGGAAACAAGGACTTACCTTGGGAGAAAACAGTAACATTAAATTAATTATCTACATATAATATCATAAAACAGGAGTGAATTATATGTGGAATTTTATTGCAAATGCTATAATTTGGATACTCGCACTATATGGACTGATAGAGATTATAAAAACAATATATTACATATTTGTATGTACTAATTTGGAATCCGATGGTATGTATTTTATAATTGCAGTAAAAAATCAAGAAGAAAAAATCGAAGGATTTATGCGTTCAATTTTGTTTAAAATACTTTATGGAAAAGAAGAATGTGTAAAGAATGTTATAATAGCTGATTTAGGTTCTAGTGATAGAACAAGAGAAATAGCAAAAAAACTTGAGCAAGATTATAGTATAGTAAAACTCACAGACTGGAAAACTTGTAAAGATTTAATAGATAATATGGATAAAAAGTAATTTACATATAGCTTTATTTGTGATATATAATTATTAAAAAAGCATAGGAGAATTAAAACTTTGGAGTTAAAAGGACAAATTAGTGAAATTATATATCAAAATGAAGTTAATAGTTATACAATAGCAGAATTTGAAACAGACAAAAATTTAGAAACAATAGTAGGCTATCTACCTTTTATAAATAAGGGAGATAGCCTAAAGTTGATTGGAAATTTTGTAAATCATCCTGATTATGGAAGACAATTTAAAATACAAACCTTTGAAAAAATAATGCCTGAAACTTTAGAGGCATTAGAAAAATACTTGGCAGGTGGAATAATAAAAGGAGTAGGTCCCGCAACGGCAAAAAGAATAGTTAATAAATTCAAGGAAGAAACAATATCTATTTTTAAATTTGAGCCATATAAGTTAGCGAATATCAAGGGAATAACAAAAGAGAGGGCAATAGAGATAGCAGATGAATTTAATGAAAAATGGGAATTGTGGCAAATAGTAGGATTTTTAGAAAAGTTTCGGTATTGCTAGTCAAAATAGTAAAAAAGTATATGAAGCTTTAGGAAAAGATGCAATAGAAAAAATACAGGAAAATCCATATATACTGATAGATATTACTTATGGCGTTGATTTCAAAAAAATAGATAAAATGGCAATGGATTTAGGAATATCAAAAGAAAATTCACAAAGAATAGGATGTGCCATAAAGTATAGTTTAATTATTGCGAGTCATAATGGTAATTCTTGTGTAATATATGAAAATTTGGTTAAATTTGTATCAGATTTATTAGAAATAAGCGAGACTCCAATAGAAGAAGAAATCATAAATTTAAAGGCAAGTCAAGATATTTATTTAGAAGAAAGAGACGATAAAGAATGGGTGTATCTTAATAATTTCTATATTGCAGAGAAAAATATTGCAGATAAGTTAATTGCATTAAAGGACACAAAAAATATAGAAAGAATAAAAAATTTTAAAGTTGAACTTGAAAAGGCAGAAGAAAAGCAGAATATAATTTTATCAGAGGAACAAAAAGAAGCTATAAAGGCAGTAAACGATAACAATGTGTGTATAATCACAGGAGGACCTCGGAACTGGTAAAACAACTATAATAAAAACAATTATAGATATTTATAAAACAAGAAAAATGAAAGTAGTACTTTGTGCTCCTACTGGAAGAGCTGCAAAAAGAATGCAAGAACAATCTGGTGAAGAAGCAACAACAATTCATAGATTATTAGAAATAAGAAAACAAGATGAACAAGAAGATTATTTATCTGTAGATTATCCAGTAGTTCCAGTTGATGCAGATGTAGTAATAATAGACGAAATGTCTATGGTAGATATGTTTTTAATGAATCATATTTTAAAAGCTATATATTTAGGTACAAAATTAATATTGGTTGGAGATGTAAATCAGCTTCCATCAGTGGGACCGGGTAATGTGTTGCAGGATATTATAGAATCAGATTCTATTGTAACAATAGAATTAAATAAAATATTTAGACAAGCTGCTAAAAGCAAAATAATAACAAATGCACATAGAGTAAATAATGGAGAAGACTTTATTAAAGCAGAAGAATCAAAAGACAAGTTAGATGATTTTTTCTATATAAATGAAGTGTCACAAGAAAAAATACTTGAGGATGTTATCTCTCTTTGTTCTGGAAGGCTTCAAACCTATGGAAATTATGATTTCTTTAAAAATATTCAAGTACTCACTCCAACAAAAAAAGGAATGCTTGGTACAAAAGAATTAAACAAAGAACTGCAAAATGTACTAAATCCGAAAAGAGATATTGAAAAACAGCATAGTGGAAGAGTATTTAGACCCGGTGATAGAGTAATGCAAGTAAAAAACAATTATGATATTTATTGGGAAAAGAAAATAGACGGAAAAATTGAAACAGGAGCAGGAATTTTTAATGGTGAACTTGGAAAGATAAATTCGATTGATGAAGATGAAAAACAAATTGAAGTATGTTTTGACGATGAAAAGGTGGCTTATTATGATTTTACAAATCTTGATGAGCTTGAACATAGCTATAGTATAACAATACATAAATCACAACGGAAGTGAATTTGATGTAGTGATACTTGTAATTCCTCAAAGCTCTCCAATGCTACTTACAAGGAATTTGCTATATACTGCACTAACTCGTGCGAAGGAACTTTTAATAGTAATTAGTAATAAAAATATTATTGATTTTATGATACAGAACACAGATATAAAAAAGAGAAACACTGGCTTAAAGTATAAATTAGAAAAATAAAAACGAAAAAATGTTCTGGAAATTATTGACAATAAAATTCTTTTAAGATATAATCTTAAAAGAAAGTAAGGAGAAGCAGATA
>CAYZMV010000002.1:21963-23471 GCA_964479635.1 uncultured Clostridium sp.
ATGTGGTTGCCACTTTCATAGAATGGAGGTGGTGCTAATGATAGAAAATTATTTACTTACAATTATATACATACTTTTTAATGCGTTAATTGCATTGACTATTTTAGCATTTGCCTTGATTGTAGCATTAGCTATAATTTTGAGCAAACAACGATAAAAAACTGAAAAACACATCTCTGCTTTGCCGTGGACGATGTGTTTTATCATTAAATCGGCAACCACATATTGTGGATCCTTATTTTCCTTTATTATAAAACATAATTTTTAATTTGTCAAATATTTACAGTAAAAAAAGGAGCAATAAATGTTAGATTTAAGTAAAGATGTTAAATATATAAAAGGAGTAGGACCCGCAAGGGCAAAACTTTTAAATACTTTAGGTATATTTACTTTAGAAGATTTAATAACATATTTTCCAAGAGATTATGAAGATAGGGGAAAGCCAAAACATATTGTAGAATTAGAAGATGGGGAAGAAGCTCTTATTGAGGCTGTATGCGTTTCAAAAATGATGGAAAAAAGAATACGAAACAATATGGTTATATACAAGTTATCTGTAAGAGACGAAACAGGATTATGCCAAATTACGTGGTTTAATCAAGGATATTTAAAAAATAAATTTAAACTCGGTGAAACTTATAAATTTTATGGAAAAGTCAAAAAAAGAATTGGGTTTATAGAAATGAATTCGCCAGTGTTTGATAATAAAGACACAAACAAAAATACTGGTAAAATAATTCCACTATATCCACTTACATATAATTTATCACAAAATGTTATAAGACAAATTATAGAAAATGGATTAAAAGAAGTAAATGAAGGTTTAGAAGAAACTTTGCCTAGTTATTTAATAGATGAATATAAACTAGATGACATAAACAAAGCAATACATAATATACATTTTCCTAAAAATTTTGAGGAATATAATAAAGCTAAAAAAAGATTAGTGTTTGAAGAATTATTAATTATGCAACTTGCACTTCTTAATTTAAAAACTAAATATAGTGTAAACAAAAAGGGAATAAAGTTTGATAAAAATGTTAAGATGCAAGATGCAATAGATAAGTTTCCATTTAAATTTACAAAGGCACAAATAAGAGTATTAGAAGAAATAGACAATGATATGGAAAGAGAAGTTCCTATGAATAGACTTCTTCAAGGAGATGTTGGCTCACGGGAAAACTGCGGTATCAATAGTTGCGGCATATAAAGCAGTGAAATCAGGCTATCAAGTGGCTGTAATGGCACCTACTGCAATACTCAGCAAACAGCATTTAAAAAATTTTGAGGATATTTTATCAAGATTTAATATAAAGTGTGAGTTATTAGTAAGTGGAATTGCAAAAAAACAAAAGGAAGATATTTTGCAAAGACTGCAAAATGGCGAAATAGACATTTTAATTGGTACACATAGTTTATTAGAAGAAAATGTTGTATTTAAAAATTTAGGACTTGCTATAACTGATGAGCAACATAGATTTGGAGTAAGGCAAAGGGGAATAATTAAC
>CAYZMV010000002.1:23481-29450 GCA_964479635.1 uncultured Clostridium sp.
GGGTGAAAGTCCAGATGTATTAGTTATGACTGCAACACCAATTCCAAGAACACTTGCACTTATTCTTTATGGAGATTTGGATATTTCGATAATAGATGAACTTCCACCAAACAGAAAGAAAATAGATACCTTTGCTGTAACAAAACAAATGGAAGAAAGAGTAAATAATTTTATAAAAAAACAGCTAGACGAGGGAAGACAATGCTACATTGTTTGCCCATTAGTAGAAGAATCAGAAGAAATAGATGCAAAATCTGTGTTAGAATTATTTGAAAAATATAAACAAATATTTAGTAATTACACTGTAGAGTATCTACACGGCAAATTGAAACCTAAGGAAAAAGATGAAATTATGGAAAGGTTTAAGGACGGAAAAATACAAATACTTGTTGCAACAACTGTAATAGAAGTTGGAGTGGATGTTCCAAACAGTAACATAATGGTAATAGAAAATGCAGAAAGATTTGGACTTGCAACATTACATCAATTAAGGGGAAGAGTTGGACGTGGAAGTTATAAATCTTATTGTATATTAAAATATCAAGGTAATTCTGAAAATATTAGACAGAGAATGAAAGTTATGACAGAAACTGATAATGGATTTGTCATTTCTGAAAAAGATTTAGAGCTTCGTGGCTCAGGGGAATTTTTTGGAACGAAACAGCATCGGACTTCCAGAATTAAAAATAGCAAATTTATTTGAAGATGTAGAAATGCTAAAATCTATTCAAAGTGTAGCAATAAAAATTTTGGAAGATGACCCAAATTTAGAAAAAGATAAAAATATTAGATTAAAAAAACAAATTGAAAATAAGTTTCAGGATAGAATTGAAATTTAAATAGAATGAATTAAGTAAATATACAAAATAATTGTATAAAATCACCTCTTTTACTAAAAATAGTAAAAGAGGAGTGATGTTTTATGATGAATTTTAATACAGATTTAGCGGATGAAAGAAGAGATATTTTTAAGAAAGCAAATAAATTAGATGAAATACCAGGAGTTGAAACAGAAACTGTTGATGAAGGAGATAATATAAAAACAAATAGAGTAAAGATTACAGACAAGCAGGGAGAAGAGGCAATAGGAAAGCCAATCGGAACATATATTACAATCGATATAAAAGATTTAAAAGTTGCCGAAGAGGCAGAAATACAAAAAGCATCAGAAATAGTTACAAAAGAATTGAAAGGTCTTATAGATAAACATATCGAAAAAGAAGAAGACATTTTAGTTGTAGGACTTGGAAATGAATATGTGACTCCAGATTCACTTCGGACCAAAAGTAGTTGCTGAAATAGATATTACAAGACATTTAATTAAATATGCTCCACAGTATTTAGAAAAAAATACAAGACCAGTAAGTGCTATTGCACCAGGTGTGCTTGGAACAACGGGTATAGAAACAATGGAAGTAATTAAAGGAATTGTAGATAATATTAAACCAAAATTGATAATAGTAATAGATAGTTTAGCATCAAAAAGTATAGAAAGAATAAGTAGTACGATTCAGTTATCAGACACAGGAATTGTACCGGGAGCGGGTGTAGGGAATAAAAGAAATGAAATAAGTGTAAACACTGTTAAAGTTCCGGTAATTGCAATAGGTATACCAATGGTTGTAGATGTAGCTACAATAGCATCAGATAGTATAGATATATTTATTGAAAAATTGCAAAATGAAGGCAAGTCTAATGAAAATTTGAATAAATTAAAAGATGAAGATAAATATGAAATTATAAGAGATGCATTAATGTCTAAAGAATATAATTTAATAGTAACACCAAAAGAAATAGATGATTTAATAGAAAATATGAAAGATGTAGTGGCAAGAGGAATAAATTTTTCATTATAAATTAATTTATATAATGAAAGAAAGTCCATAAACTAATAACAAGTGAATAGGATAAAATAAGTATAGCAGATATTTTGTATCTTTACCCTTTTTGCCATTATATAGGTTAATAAATATAATAGGTATAATTGTGCAAATAAATAAAAGGGAATACACACCAAATAGTCCATATTTTAAAATGTATATAGTATATCTAATTGCAGTAGCTAAAATAAAAGCTATAGAAGCAAGTGAAATATTATTTTTAAAAACATAGAACAATAAAATAATTGCAACACCATAAAAGCCATAATCACAATGTGAAAATTCTGCAAGAGCACCAAGCAAAACGCATAATATTAATGCAATAGATTTATATTTACACTTATCATAGATATAAATACAAGCGAGTCCTAAAAATAATGTAAAAAATATATTTAATATTAAGTCATTGGAAAATAACGATTCAAAAAGCATAAAGGGAATTTGAGAAATAAGTGCAAATATAAATAATCTTATAAAATATTTTTTAAGGTTTTTGGTATGAATATATCCTTCTGATATTTGAAAAGCAAATATAGGAAAAGATATGCGACCAATATAATTAAAAAAAGAAAATTTGCCAAAAATAGCGTATCCAATATGGTCTATAAACATTGTTATAATTGCAATTATTTTTAAAACAAATGAACTCATAATAATCTCCGTATATTTTTTTATTTATTATATATCATATTGAATTAAATATTGCAAATTGTAATTTGTAAGGAAAATTCTAGGGACTGAAGAATTTCCTAATTCGAAAAATAATTTTAAAGCTATTGATAAAAAAATCAAGATATGCTATTATGAAAACGCAATGATTATTAAAAAAGGTAAAATTTCATCCTGCAAATATGTTTAAGGAAAATATATGAGAAAAAATGATTTAAAAGGTGAATCTATAATATGAAGAAAAAAATTTTGATTGGAATATGTACTATAATTATGTTCCTTATACTGATAATACCACATCAATCATTAGCAGTAACATTTGGACTTACTTTATCAGAAGACTTTTGGTCAAGTAGTCTTTTGGATGTATTCGCTATATTTGTTATAATTTTATGTACGATATTTGTTTTGATTGCGTTTAGATTATGGGCTAAATATGGAAAGAATAAACAAGTAGTTGAAACAGTCGAATTTTATCCACCTGAAGGATATAATTCAGCGGAAGTAGGGTTCTTATATAATGGTACAGTAAATAGAGAAGGAATCATGTCATTACTTATTTATCTAGCAAATAAAGGATATTTAAGAATTGAAGAAACAGAGGAAGAAACATTTTTAAAATCTAAAGGATGTAAAATTACAAAAATAAAAGAATATGATGGAGATAATGAATATGAAAAATTATTTTTTGATGGATTATTTAATGAATATGATAATATAATCGATGTGGATGAGACAGAAGTAATAATAGATATGACTAAAGATAAGAAGAAAGAAATAGGCTTTGAAGATGCAGTTGAAATGCCAGCATATAATTATAATAATAAAAGTTCTGTAACTAATTTTTATTTATTTAATAGTTTTTATAAAACACTAGATAAAATAAAATCGAAAATGAATTCAATAGAAAATAAGGATAAAATATTTGAGTCAAAAGCAAGTGGCCAAATAAAATATTTAATACTAATGATTATTGCAATATTTTTTTTGATTACAGTAAGACCTGTAATTGAATATGGATTAAGAGCTTTAGTCCCACGGAATAGTTCTTTGGTTGCTAGCTTTTATATGCATACTGAAACCATCTAAATCACTTATACTTATGGGGGCAGTAATGTTTTTAGGATGTGCTAGTCTCAATTTGGTACCTATATTAGCAACTCAAAATGTAATGTATTTAGTAGCTTATATTATGGGTGTAATTAGTATTGGCGTGTTAATTTTATTTGTAAAAATAATGCCTAGAAGAACACCTTTTGGAAATGAAATATTAGGAAAATTAAGAGGATTTAAAAAATTTTTAGAAACAGCAGAAAAATCCAAGCTAGAGGCATTAGTAAATGAAGATCCAGAATATTTTTATAATATTCTTCCATATACTTATGCTCTAGGAGTATCAAATGTATGGATGAGTCAATTTGAAACAATAGCAATGAAGGCACCAGATTGGTATGCAGGTTATAGTTCATTTAGTGTGCGTGAATTTAATAATTTTATGAACGATATGATGAAATTAGCACTGATATGTGATGAAGATGGCTTTGGAAAAGGTTCTTAGTAATTTCTCATAAAATAAAATCATTTATGCATTTTCTCTAATCTATAAGCCTTACAAATATTGCAATCATTACATAAATAAACTCTATCATCAAATACTAATTTTAAAGTATTAATAAATTCATCTTGAATGCCATCAAGTAAATGTATATATATTTTTTTGGGTAATAGAGTAAGCAATGTATTTAATGTATAATCATTTGACGAAAATGTTATATCAGATAAATATTTACTATCTAAAATACTATCATCTACATCAATTACCCTTTTAAATTCATCAAGGAGTACAGACTCTTGATTTTGATATATTAAATGTACAATATTTGCACCATATTCTTTAGAGTTTATATAACATTTTAACAAATCAATAAATTCAACATATTCTCTATCTATTACGAATTTGTTTACTGCCATATCTACGATATAATCAACTATTTTGATGTAATCATTAATTCTAAAATTTACGAAGCCATCTAGTATTACAGTTTTATTGTTTGAAAAATAATTAATACAAGAGCGTACTATGGAGTCCTTTCTGACATAACTTTCAGCAAGTTCTCCGTTACTCATATAATTTTGAACAATATCAAATATTTTCCTTTGCTCAATATCAGTAAAATAAAAATAATTAGAGCTTATAATATGCTTTATTATATCTTTTTCGTAAAATGCTATTATTGTAGACGAAACAATATCAGAAAATATATTATAAAATGAATTTAAATCTTTTCCCTTGTAATGAACAATAAGGTTAGTATATATTTTGAATTTCAATTTAGATATATATAAATTTGTTAATTCTACATTTTCAAATTTGTTTAGTAGATAATCGATAATTTTATTATTATTTGTTTTTATACAAAATGATTTGAGCACAAAAAATTCTCCTTCCCAATAATGTTAGTATCTACTAAAATTCATTAGATATACATATTTTATTCTTGGAAAAGAGAATATGAAACTTGTATTAATAATAAATCATATAATCTATATCTGGAAATATTTGATCCTTATTAGATATATCTTTCAAAAAATCCTCGTTAATTTTATCAGTTTTTAATTGTTCATATAAAGCGGTAAACCTTCCAATATGATCCTTAATTCTTTTTTTTGCATAGTCAACCATTGTTCCATTTGTAATGATAAATAACCAATCACTACTTTGGGCAAGTAGTAATTCCCTTGCACATTGATTAAGAGCCTTCTTTTGCAATCCTTTTGCATTAGGAAAAAGATGAGCAAGTTCACACATCCTATTACCCGCAATATGAAGATGCTTATGAACGTAGTCATTTGTAGGGTTAAGCCATACTTCGCTATAGCCGTTAGCACCCCAACTAGATCTGCAAGGAGACGATATTTGCATAGATGGAAATTTATCAATTTATTCGCTTGGTGTTATTAATTTAAAATTTCAATCATCATAATATATTTTTTTAAACAATATATACAACCAATAAGGTCCCTCATACCACCAATGACCATAAAGTTCTGCATCATAAGGGCAAACTATAATTGGAGGAGTATCCATAAAGTTTGTAAGGTCATTAATTTGTTTTACTCTAGAATCCAAAAAGTGTCCTGCTTGTTTTTCAGCAGAATCCTTTGCCCATTGTAAATTGTAGTAATCTTTAAATTCAGTATTTCCTGTAATTCTATGATATTTAATACCAGTATTTACACGTGCTCCATTTTTTGCTATATATGGTTTTATATAATCATAATCTGCATCATACCCAATATCACGATAAAATTCTCTATAATTAAAATCCCCAGGGTAACCGAGAAATTGAACTCCACACTTGCCTTGAACTCTCGACATCACGACCAAAACAAACTACACCTTCTGGTGAAACTATTGGA
>CAYZMV010000003.1:0-20849 GCA_964479635.1 uncultured Clostridium sp.
AAACAAATACAGAAACAGAAAATAAGCTCGACACAATACAAAGATTAGAAGAATCACTTACAAGAGTACAAGAGGCAAAAAGAAGACTTGTAGATAGTATGGAAAAAATTGATTTTAATAAAGCAAAGTTAGATTTAGAAGAAAAGAGATTAAAACAAGAAAACAATAATTCAAATGAAATTGAAGATTTGACAGGTCTAGCGGAGATGTTAAAAGATGATAAATAAAACTCAAACTATACAATGGAAACCATTTAGTCAAAAACATAAAAATTATATAAAACGATGTTTATATAATACTTATAATATAGCAGAAGGGGCTATTAGAAGTGGAAAAACCATTGATAATTGTATAATGTTTGCAATGAATTTAGAAGACAGTCCAGATAAAATACATTTAGCAAGTGGAAGTACATTAGCAAACGCAAAATTAAATATTGGAGAATGTAACGGTTTTGGTTTAGAACATTTATTTAGAGGTAGATGTCATTGGGGAAAATATAAATCTAATGAATGTCTATATATAAATACAAAGTCTGGAGAAAAAATCGTTATTTTTGTTGGTGGAGGCAAAGCGGATAGTTATAAAAAAATTTTAGGAAACTCTTATGGAATGTGGATAGCAACAGAGATAAATGAACATTATGACGATATAGATAGTAAAGTATCATTTATTAAAGTCGCTTTTGGTAGATTAGCAGCTGCAGGGAAAAGGAAAATATTTTGGGATCTTAACCCTAGTAGTCCAACAAGTAAAATATATTCTGATTATATAGATTTATATAGAGAAAAACACAAAAAAGGCGAATTGATAGGTGGTTGCAATTATGAACATTTTACAATAGATGATAATTTATCTATAACGGAAGAAAGAAAAGCTGAAATAAAATCTCAATATGACGAAAGTTCTATATGGTATGCAAGAGATATAAAAGGCGAGAGAGTTGTTGCAGAAGGAAGAATATATACATCATTTACAAAGAAGAATATTTTAAGTGCTAGTAAGTGGTATAGCGACGAAGAGTGTTTAGAAACTCATTTAAAACGAAATCTTTTTATTGTAATAGCAGGTGTTGACTTTGGGGGAAATACATCTGCACATAAATTTACATTGACAGGAATAACAAAAAATTTTAAAGAGGTAATTACTTTAAAGGAAAAGAAAATAAAAGCAACAGGTGTAGATCCTTATCAATTAAATCAAGAGTTTTTAAATTTTATTAAAGAAAGCAAGGCAGAATATAGACAACTTTTGCAATGTAGATGTGATAGTGCGGAACAAACTTTAATGAATGGGTTTAAAACAATTTTATTAAAAAATCAAGTACCAGTCGAGATAAAAAATGCAATAAAAGGACCTATCAATGATAGAATTAGGTTTTATGATAGTTTGATGTGTACTGGAAGATATTATGTTTTAGATAGTTGCCCAGAGTTAATAAGTGCTTATAATACAGCAATATGGGACCCAAACCAATTAGAAAATGTAAGATTAGACGATGGAACAATAGATATAGATTCGTTAGATTCGCAAGAATATACAACAGAGCCTTATCAAAGTTTAATAATAAAAATTGGATAGAAAGAAGGTAAAGAAATGAACTTAAATACTTTTTTTAGTAGTAAAGGATATGATATAACTGAAAGAAATAATATGTTGCCATATATAGAATTATGGGATAATTGGTACAAAGGGGATGTCCCAGATTTTCAAAATTATTTTGTATATAATGGAGAAAAAAAGATATGCAAGAAAAGAAGAACTTTAAATATGGGGAAAAAAATCTCAGAAGATTTTGCAAATATATTGTTAAATGAAAAAGTAACATATAAAATAGGCAACGAAGAACAAACAAAACAATTTTGCGAAATACTAGACAAAAATGATTTTTATGTAAAAGGTACAGAATATGTTGAAAAATCTTTTGCTTTGGGGTTGGGAGCAATAGTAATAACATTAGGTAATATGGAATATGACGAAGAAACAGAAATTATAAATACTACATCTGCAGAAATGGTATTGGAGTTTGCAACAGCAGGTAAAATAATTCCTTTAAGTTATACAAATAATAAAATCAAGGAATGTGCTTTTGCAATAAGTAAGGTCATAAATAATAAACCTGTAATGTTAATTGCAATGCACACATTAGATGACAACGGAAATTATGTAATTGATAATTATGCCTTTAAGGTATCAAAAAATGGAGCCTTAACAGATATTACTGACAAGATGACAGATACATTAAAACATTTTGAAACAAATAGTCCATATCCTTGGTTTAGTATTATTAGACCGAATATAACAAATAATATTTATAAAGATAGTCCTTTTGGAGTTAGTGTATATGCTAACTCTATTGATGTTTTTAAGGGTTTAGATATTGCTTATGATAGTTTATTGAATGAATTTGAATTGGGAAGAAAAAGAATTTTTGTTAAATCAAATTTATTGAAACCAGACATAACAACAGGAGAAATGAGATTGGTTTTTGATACAAACGATGTTGTATTCCACGCATTACCAACAGACGATGACGGCAAAGGAGATATACACGAAGTTGATTTACAACTAAGAATTGAAGAACACGAAAAAGCAATACAGTTAATGCTTAATTTGTTATCAAGTAAATTAGGTTTTGGAGAAAAAAGATATAATTTTCAAGGTGGCTCATTAACAACGGCAACCCAAGTTATAAGTGAAAATTCGGAAGAATTTAGAACGATAAAAAAACACGAATTATCACTAGAAAATAGTTTATATGATTTATTTAAAAGTATGATGTATATTGCAAATACCTTTTTAGGTTATAATTTTGATATGGAAGCAGAAATTAGTATAGGTTTTGACGATAGCATTATTGAAGATACATCAGAAATTAAACGACAAGCATTATTAGAATTAAATGCAGGTTTAATAGATAATATTGAATATTACATAAAAGTATATAAAATGACAGAAGAACAAGCTGTTCAATATGCAGAAACGATAAAAAATAGGCGAATGGAAGAATTAAAAGAAGAACCAGAAGACGAAGACGAAGGAGGAGAGAACGGAGAACAACAAAATCAAAACAAAGAGAAAGTCAAAGAAAATAAAGAAAAAAATAAAGAGCAAAACAAAAAAGAAGATAAAAAGCAGGTGGTTAAATGATAACAAATAAAGATTATGACAGACTAATTAAACCACTTTTAGAGATATATAATGAAATAGAAATAGAATTGCTAATAGCAGTTGCAGAAAGATTTAAAACTTATAACGAAATAGGTGGTACTTTAAAATGGCAAGTTAAAAAATTAGATGAGTTAGGTATATTAAATAAAGAATCAATAAAAATAATAGAAAAATATTCTAAAAAAACAAATGCAGAAATAAAAAATATGCTTGAGGAGGCAGGATATAATACTCAAAATATGGAAGATATTAGACAAGCATATAGTAAACATCTTATAGAAATAGACCCTATAACAATATATCATTCGGAGGCAATAAACAATATAATCAAAAATGCAATTAAAGAAAGTAAAGATATAATGCACATTATAAATACAAAAGCAGTTGAAAGTACGAAAAAATCATATATGAAAATATTAGATAAGGCATATTTAGAGGTATCAAGTGGAATATATGATTATAATACAAGTATAAAAAAAGCAATAATGGAAATGGCAGATCAAGGAATAGATGGAGCTACATATAAAAGAGACGGAAAAGAAATACATTATAGCATAGAAGGAACTGTAAGGCGAGATGTAATAACACACGTTCATCAAACAGCAACAAAATGTTCGCTAGAAACAATACAGGAATTAGGTATAAATACAGTATATGTGCCACCTCATTTAGGGGCTAGAGTAACAAAAAGAAATGACTGGACTAATCATAGTTGGTGGCAAGGGAAAGTTTATTTACTTGAAGGAAGTAACGAAAAATATCAAAATTTTTATGAAATTTGCGGATATGGAAAAGTTGATGGACATAGTGGAGCAAATTGTAGACACCCTGTGAATATGTATATTGATGGTGTTACAAAAATAGAAAATGATATTGATATGGAAGAAAACAAAAGAATTGCAGATTTAAGGTCAGAACAGCGAAGATTAGAAAGAAATATAAGAGAACAAAAGAAAAGACTAGAAGTGGCAAAAGTAGCAATGGACAGAGAACAAGTGAATAAGGAAACAGAAAAATTAAAAGAAAAAAATAAAAAATTACAAGATTTTTTAGAAGAACACGAAGAATTAAACTTTGATGCTTCAAGAGTAAAAATACAAGAAGAAATAAAAAGAGGTAAATAAAAGACTAGCAATAGTCTTTTTTTATATGTCCTGGATACGACAATAAACTGTCTTTTTACTTTTAGCCAAGTATAAAGGCAGAATCTCAAGAGGTACCGACCTCTATAAAAGGTAAGGAGGATATTTTTATGGACATTACAGAAATTTTAAAAGATGCAGGGGTAGAAATACCAGAAGACAAATTGTCAGCTTTTAATAAGGAATTTAGAAAATCTTATAAAAGTGAACAGGAATTTAATAATAAAGTAACTGCTTTAACAAATGAAAGAGATACTTTACAAACAAAATATGACGATTTGTCAAAATCTATTGAGGGAGATGCAGGGTATAAAACCAAACTTACTCAATTAGAAAATGACAAGAAGGATTTACAGGCAAAATACGACAATGTAAATGCTGATTATACATTGTTAAAAAATAAACAAAAAGCTAGTGATGCAGGAGTCAGCACAGAGTTTACTGAATTTGTTGCAACGCAAGTAGCAAAAGAAGTAAATGACAAGACTACTTTTGATGACGCCTTAAAAGATTATATTGCCAAAAACCCACAATATAAAGGCGGAAACAAAGTAAAAGTTAATTCATCTTTAAACTTAAAAGGTAATGACGGAGAAGGCAACGGAATTAACGCATTGATGAACGATGCAATATTAAAAGCCATCGGAAAAAAATAATTTAAAAGGAGGAAATTTAAAATGGGAGATGTAAATGCAATATTAAGAACAGGAGCAGAAGCTCTTATACCTGAAGAGGTAACAAAAGAAATTGTACAAGGAGCAATAGCACAAAGTGCAGTCCTTTCTTTATTCAGAAGATTACCTAATATGGCATCGAATAAACAAAAAATGCCAGTATTAGATTTATTACCATTAGCATATTTCGTTAATGGAGATACAGGAAGAAAACAAACAACAAAGATGGAATGGGGAAATAAAGTTATAACAGCGGAAGAAATTGCTGTTATTATACCAATTCCAGAAGCAGTAATAGACGATGCAGCTTCTAATGGTTATGATATATGGGGAGAAGTTACACCAAGAGTACAAGAAGCTTTTGGTAAGGTTATTGATAACGCAATAATATTTGATGTTCAAAAACCAGACAGTTGGCCTGATGGAATTATCAAACAGGCAGAAACTGCTGAACAAAAAGTAGAGGCAACAGAAGATTTATATGCTGATATAATGGGAGAGAACGGAGTTATTGCAAAAGTTGAAAGTTCTGGTTTCTTGCCAAACGGTGTAATCTCTTCTGTGGCTATGAGAGGTAAGTTAAGAGGCTTAAGGGACGAAAACAAAAACCCTATTTTTGTAAAAGATATGAAAGAAAATACAGGTAATTACGCATTAGACGGTATGCCTATGTTTTTCCAAAGAAATGGTGCTTGGGATACAACAAAAGCATCTTTAATTGTTGGAGATATGAGCCAAGCTGTATATTCTATTAGACAAGACTTAACTGTTAAATTATTAACAGAAGGTATTATTCAAGACACAAGTGGAGAAATTGTATATAATTTAGCACAGCAAGATATGGTCGCTTTAAGATTTGTAATGCGTTTAGGATGGCAATTACCAAACCCTATAAATGCTTTACAACCAGATAAAACAAAGAGATGTCCTTTTGCTGTATATGTACCACAAGTTTCACCCTAGTCCAGCCACCAAAACAATAACGGTGGCTATTCCAGATGGCGAGAGTGTCGTCTTAGGCAGCAAACAAGTTAAGGACTTACAAGAAAATATTACACTCGAAGGAGATAAGATAAAAGGTACATCAAAATATTTAACAGAGTTTAACGATTATTCACAAGGTGCAAACGGAAATTTCATTTGCATAAAAGTAGATGAAGCAACAAAAAAAGAAACAGTAAAAGTAAAAGTTACTGGTACTGGTAAAACTACACCAGAAAAAACATTAGACGAAGATGGTCTTCTAATAGTTAAAGTCGAAAACATAGACAACAAGATTATATTAACGAATGGAAATACTACAAAAACACTTATTTTAACGGATTTAACATTAAAAACATCTGAAATGGAGTAAGGATGTGATGTAAATGATAATAGATAAAAATTATTATTTAGATATATATAAAGGTACTGATAGCGAAAAATTTGATAAATTAAATGATTTAGCAGAGGCTATAATAGAAAAATTAACTGGGAGAGATGCTGAAAAATTATCAGCCTCTCCATTTTTAGAAAAAATAAAAAAAGCAATATGCTCTCAAATAGAATATTTTGTTATAAATGGCGAGGATAAAGTTGTAAATGGACAAGAAAAAGGACAGTTTCAAAGTGAAAGTATAGGAAGTTATGCTTATACTAGGGCAAATACAAAGTCAAGCGAAACAATTAAATATATTGATGGTGTTCCAATAGCACCTATGGTTTGGATATATTTCTCAAATACTGATTTATTGTATGGAGGAGTGGATCATTATGTTTGATAAAGATATAACGATATATTGTTATTGGCGAGATTCTGCAGGAAAAGAAAAGTATATAAGAAAGCAAATAAAAGGTGTATTTATTGATGATACAAAAATTGTTAATACAAATACAAATGGTTTAGAGGAGGCTAATTCATTATTTTTAGCAATTCCAAAAGAAACAGCCTTAAATAATGGATACCTAACGCCAAAAGAATTTTCTGACTTACAAGACCCAAACAACAAATTTACTCTAAAAGAAGGGGACAAAATTGTAAAAGGGTTAATTGATACTGATTATGAAACTGATGTAGATATTGTCAAAAATAATGAATATGTTTATACAATAACTGGCATAGATTTTAAAGATTTTGGCAGTATGCCACATTTTGAAATCTCTGGAAAATAATATGAATTTTATATCAGATGTTAAGTTGCCAGATTTAATAGTTGATGAAATATTAAAAAAACGAGGGCTAGAAGATCATCGGACCAGTACAAAAAGCTATTGATAAAGCAGTAATTGATTATAATAAAGATTATGTACCATTTGAAACTGGAATATTATCAATAAGTCCAGAAACGGCATCAGATATTGGAAGTGGCGAGGTAGTATATGATACGCCGTATGCACATTTTCAATATGAAGATAAAGTTATGGAAGATCCTCAAACGCATAGTGCTTGGGCTAGAAAAGGAGTAGAAAAACAATATAGAAGTCCCACTCAAGTAATGGAGCATAAAAACGGAGCATTAAGAGGAGGACATTGGAACGATAGAATGAAAGTCGACCATATTGACGATATTGTAAAAATAGCACAAGCTGTTGTAAATTCAAAAGGAGGCAAATAAAATGACAGAAAATATTATAGAGACACCCATAGCAGAATCTATAAAACAATTTATTGAAAAAGTATTATTAAAAAATGGGGAAAGACTAAATATTGAATTTTTAGGAAAAGAGCCAACACAATATGCTATTGAAGAAGTCCCTTGCAATACAATTTTAAATAAAAATATTGATGGATCTAGTGAAAGACAATATAAATTTAATTTTGCTAGTAGGGAATATTTTAGCCAAGAAGCAAGACAAAATATTGAAAATTGCAAATTTTATGAAAATTTTGCTAGATTATTAGAAGAGTGTACCAATAATGATAATTTACCAAAATTAGATGGTGGACGAACAGCCACCGAAATTAAAGCATTGTCTAGCGGTTATGTATTTAGTACAGCACCGAATTTAGACAAAGCAAAATATCAAATACAATGCGTTTTATTTTATGACGAAACTGCATTGTAAATTTTTTCAAAAGGAGGAAATTTAAAATGGAAGTAGATGAATCAACTTATAAAAAAATTAAAAGAAGTCAATTTGCGACTTTCTTAAATGTAGGAGAGGCAGGAGAGCCAGATTATGCAAGATTTGGAAAAGGTATAGCTGAACAAGAAATTGATTACGGACCAGAAAGTGAAACTAATCAATGGATACACGAGGACAACCCTAGCACAGAATTAACTCACTATGCTCCAAACTTTGAAACAGAACAAACAACTTATCTAAATGAGCCTATTTTTGAATTTATGTATAAGAAAATGACGGAAAGAGCAGTAGGTACAGATGCAGAAACAGACTATTTAAAAGTTTTTATGTTTAAAAAATTAGGAGAAGAAGCAGGAGTATATGAAGCAGAAAAATGTAGATGTACGGTTGCTATTTCTAATTTTAGTGGTTCTTCGATGTCTTATCAAATAAACGAAAATGGAGATCCTGTTACTGGATATGTAAAAATAGACGAATCAGGAAAAGTTACATTTACAGAAGGAAAATATACACCCTAGTACCGCCACCACAATAAAGGTGGCTATTCCGAATAAAGAAACTAATTTGAATTTAGGAGATAAAACCGTTGAAGATTTATGCGAGAATTTAGGTCTTGATGGAGACAATATTACAGGAGCCTTAAAGCATATTGATAATTGGGAGGAATTTAGTACCACAAATAATACTGGAAACTTTTTACCATTATACTTCGAAGAAGCAAAAGGAAAGCCAGACGGAACAATAAACTGCTTATTGAAAGGTACAGGTGTAAATGCTAAAAAGCCTAAGAGTGTTGACCCTAAGGACGGTTTATTTGTATTTAAGATAAGCAATAATGATAATACTATTGAAATTACACAGGAAGGCAAGACAACAAGGACTTTGACATTGACAAAGGTAACACTTAATTAAGAACTAAAAGAAACATCGTAAATAAAATGCCTCTCCTATATGGAGAGGTATTTAGTTTATTAAAATAAGGAGGTAATAAAAAATGGCAATACAAAAAAGTTCTTTAAGAATTGAAAAAAATAACTTATATGTTATTGAAGTAAACGACAAAGGAGAAACTATTGAATTTGATTTAGACGATACAATAGGATTACAAAATAAGTTATTAAAATGCTATACCGAAATAGACAAAATAAAAACAGAATTTGAGGCAAAAGCAGAAGAATTAAAAAACAAAAAATATGAAAAGGAAAAAGAGGGAGAAATCCCACAAAGTGAAATAGATTTAGTAAAGGCTACAACAGAATTTTATCAAAAATCTAGGGCTTGTATGGATATGTTCTTAGGCGAAAATGGATGTCAAAAGATATTTGGAGATAGAAATTTTCCTACTATGTTTGATGAATTGTTTGAAAAGTTACAACCAGATATAGAAAAGATGGGGTTATCAATAAAGAAAATGCAAAAGGATCTTATCAATAAATATAAAAATATAGACAATAGAAAGGTTATTAAATAATGTATCCTGAATATGCAGAAATAGACGGAAAAGAATTTAAAATAAATACAGATTTTAGAGTTGGGTTACAATGCTTTATGGCAATAAATGACGATGAAATAGACGATTATTCAAGAACATTAGCAGTTGTAGGTTTACTTTTTGAAGATTATGAAGCTATTGATAATTATGAAAAAGCATTAGATGTAGCAACAAAATTTCTTACTTGTGAAAAGAAATATCAAAAGGAAGACAATAAAATAGATATGGACTTTATTTATGATGCCCCATATATAAAAGCCTCTTTTTTAACTGATTATAGAATAGACTTAAATAAAGTTGAATATATGCACTGGTATCAATTTTGTGAGTTAATATCTGGACTAAAAGATAGTTCTATATTAAATAAAGTAAGAGATTTAAGAAATTTAGATTTAAGAGATTATAAAGATAGAAAACAAAGAGAACGACTTGCAAAAGCAAAACAAAGTGTTGCATTACCTGTAAAATACTCTAAAGACGAGCAAGAAGAAATAGACGAATTTGAGGCATTATTTGCAGGAAGTAAGAATGAAAGAAAATTTAGATAAAATAAAATGTCCTTACTGCGGTTATCAAATGCCAATTACATTTAGCAAAGATGCTAAATGCAGGGGCATTTTTGTTAAGTGTAAAGGCAAGAAATGTAAAAAGGAATTTGAAATTAAAATAAAATAAGTCAAGTAGTGCCATTATGTGCCGATGACTTACCAAAAGAAATGAGGTGAGAAAGTTGGCGGATGGTAGTATTCGTATTGATACAAAAATTGATAATAAGGGAGTAAAAGCAGGGTTAAATGAATTAACATCTTCATTAAAAAGTACCAAGTCTAAAATAAAAGATACATTTAATTCTTTTAGTGATAACACACCTGAAGAACAATTTAAAAACATATCTAAAGAAGCCTCAAGAAGTAGTAAATCTATTGAAAGCGAAATGAATAAAAGCAATAAAAGTGTAGACAGTTTGGGCGAAAAACTACGAAAAACAGAAAGTGAATTGAGAAGTGTTGAAAGTCAAATGGATTCTATTGCCGAAGAAGCAATAGATAAATATAGCATATTAAAAGGGAAAATATCAGATACACAATATGACGAACTAATACAAAAGGAAATAGATTCTAATACAGAATATCAAAAATTGATAGACAAACAAAAAGAATTATCAGCACAGACAGAAATATATCAAAATAAATTAGAAAATGCTAAAAATAAAGTAGCTGAATTAAAAGCAGAACTACAAGCAAATAAACAAATTGAGCAAGAACAAAACGCAGTAAAGGGCATAAATAGTCAAGTAGGACAAGAAATAAATGCAAGTAATATATTAGATGGTATAACGACACAAGAACAATATAATAAAAAATTAGAAGAAACAAAAACAAAATTAAGAGAAATAGAACAATTAACATCACAAATAGCAAACCAACAAGCAAATGGAAATGTAACACAAGCAGAGAGACTAAAACAAAAAGCATTAGAAACTAATACAGAATATCAAAGATTACAAGCACAATTACAAGCATTACAAAAACATCAAGGAAAATTTACGAATGAAACAAAGAAAACAGCAAAGGCTCAAAAAGATGTTAACAATTCTACAAAAGCAATTTCAAAAGGAATAAGCGGAGGTATTAAAAGTTTAGCAAAATATGCGTTTGCTCTTCTAAGTATAAGGTCTATATATAATGTTTTATCTAATGCGTCAAATGCTTGGTTAAATAGTACAAATTTTGCAGCTAAACAATTAAAAACAAATTTTGAATATATGAGCTATGCTGTAGGTAGTGCTTTTAAACCTGTGCTGACTTGGATACAAAATACTTTATATAAAATATTAAGCATAATAGCAAGTATAATAAAAACATTTACAGGGGTTAATATATTTGCAAATGCAGGAGCAAAAGCATATTCAAGTATGGCAGATAGTGCAAGTAGTACAGCTAAAAGCACAAAAGAAGTAAAAAATAATCTTGCAGACTTCGACGACATATCAGTATTACCTGATAATAATAATGCTGATACAGGAGGAGCAGGAGGCGGTGGAGATGTTGGACCTAGTTTTGATTTGTCTAATGTTGATACATTTGACATTACATTAGATAGCGTTTTAGAAAAGTTAGAATCAATATGGGACTTATTTAAGCAAGGTTTTGACATTGGTTTCGGCGATACAAATTTTGATGCAATTTTAGAGCATTTAGATAATATAAAAAACAGCTTAATAGATATATGGACAGATCCAGAAGTTTTAGGGGCGGTTAGCAATTATGTAAAATCAAGTATTTTCAATTTAGGCAAAATAGTTGGATCTATTTGGAATATAGGTGTTACTATTGCTGAAAATTTATTAGGTGGAATTGATTTTTATTTATCACAACATAAAGACGATATTAAAAATTGGCTTATAACTATGTTTAATGTCGGAACTGAAATCAATAATATAGTGGGTAATTTTGCAGTTGCAAGAGCAGATATTTTTAGCGTATTTAGAAGTGATGAGGCAAAACAAATTACTGCTGATTTAATTAACATTTTTTCAAGTAGTGTTATGGGTATTTTTGAAATATTTTCAAAATTAGGTCGAGATATTTTAAATGTAATAACAAAACCTATAATTGAAAATAAAGATTTAATAAAAAATGCTATAAGTAATTTATTAGGTCCATTACAAACTATTACCAGTACAATATCTGCAGGAATATCAGAAACTTGGGCAAAAATTAGCGAAGTATATGACACACACGTTAAGCCAATGTTTGATGCTTTTGCAAATGGGTTAAGTTCAATAGTTAATACATTGTTAACAGCTTATAATACTTATATTGCACCAGTATTAGATAATTTGGCAACAAAATTTAAAGAAGTTTGGGAAGCTCATATACAACCAGTTGTGAATAAAATTGTAGAGTTCTTTGGCAAAATTTGCGATGTTATTACGATGTTATGGCAAAATTTTGCCGTACCATTTATAAATTGGATAATAGAAACATTAGTGCCAGTTTTGGCTCCAATATTTGAAACTATTGGAAATGTAATAATGAATCTGTTTGGGGTTGTTTCTGATGTCGTAGGTGGAATAATAGATTTCTTTAGTGGTTTAATAGATTTTATTGTTGGTGTATTTAGTGGCGACTGGGATGCTGCTTGGAACGGAATTAAAGAAATGTTTAGCGGTATATGGAACGCTATCAAAAGTATTGTTGAGGGTATCTGGAATGCAATTTGTGGCATAGTATCTGGAGCAATAGAAACAGTAAAATCAGTAATTTCTGCTGTATTATCAGCAATACAAACAATTTGGTCGACGATATGGAATACAATTAAAAATGTTGCAACAACAATATGGGATGCAATAAAATCATTTATAACAACGGTTGTAAATGCAATTAAAACAACAATTTCTACTATATTTGAAGCAATAAAAAATACTATAAATACAGTTTTAACAACAATACAAACTATTTTTACTAATATATGGAATGGTATTAGTACTTTTATAACAAATATAATAAATGCAATACATACGACCATAACAAATGTATTAAATGCAATTAAAACTACTTGGGATAATATATTAAATGGAATTAAGACAATAGTAACTAATATATGGAACGCTATTAAGACAACTATAACAAATATAATAAACAATGTTAAAACTACAATTACAAATGTTTTAAATGGAATAAAATCTATTTGGGAAAATATTTGGAATAGTATAAAGACTTTTGTAAGTAATATATGGAATGGTATTACAAGTACGATAACCAACATAATAAATAATATAAAAACTACAATTTCAAATGTCCTTAATGCAATAAAAACAGTATGGGATAATATATTTAATGGTCTTAAAAATACAGTAACTAATGTTTTTAATGGAATATGGAATGCGATTAAAGGTGTAATCAATTCAATTTTAGGTGGAATTGAAAAAATGGCAAATGGTGTAATAAATGGGATAAATGGTATGATTCGTGCCTTGAACAATTTGTCATTTGATGTACCAGACTGGGTACCAGGAATAGGAGGCAAAACATTTGGTTTCCATATTCCAACGTTGGGTACAATTTCATTACCAAGATTAGCAAAAGGTGGTATTGTAAATCAGCCTACTCAAGCAATAATTGGAGAAGCAGGAAAAGAGGCAGTATTGCCATTAGAAAATAATACTGAATGGATGGATACTATGTCCGATAAAATTGCTACAAAAATAGCAAATTTATTAACTGACATATTAGGAAAACAAACATTTGAGTTTAATTTCAATAGTACATTAGCTGAACTTATTAGATTATTACAACCAGAATTAGAACAAGAAACAAGTAGAAGAGGTGCAAAACTTATTATCAATGCTAAATAGAGGAGGGCTAGACAATGGACGATAAACTAGACTTTTTATTTATAGATAATGAAAGATACGATATTAAAGTATATACAGGAATAAATAGAACTGCTGATGTATTAGACAGATACGCAGTAAGAACAGAAGACGGTAACTTAAATAGAGAAATTATAGGGGTATATGTTAATTTTGATAATATAAAATTCGATAAACAAGAAGATGATAATTATAACGAATATAATAAATTATGGAACAAATTAACAGAGCCTGTTGAATTTCATACAATACAATTAGGATATGACGAGCCTTTTATTGCTTATATAAGTAGTGTTTCTGATACAGTATATAAAATTAAAAATAATCGAACATACCATAAAAATTTGACTTGTAAATTTACTTGTAAAAAACCTACAAAAAATTAAGTAAAGGGAGTTATTGAAATGAGTACGAAAACAAAAATAGAATTTGGGCTAGTGGATACAACAGCCAAAGATGATAGTCAATTAAGCGTTAATGAAAAACAAGATTTTGTGAATTTACAAGATTTAAAACAAGACGAGATAGAAGAAATAAAATATGGAACATTAGAAAAAAATCAATTTTTACTCAATGGGGAACAAAGATTTTTACCAGATGAGGAATTAACACAAATGGGGTTGTGGAGTAAACAAATGTCAGATAAAGACGGAAACTTTGCAACTCCAATTACATTAGAAATAGATTTTGCAGAAGTACACAGTAGTTTAGGTTTAACTTTTGTTTTTAGTTCTGTTGGACTGGGCGATTATTGTAGTAAATTAAATATAAAATTTTACAATTCTGCAAATGAAATTATAAGTAGTAAAGATTTTACACCTAACAATTATTATTATGTTTGTAATGATAATGTTGAAAAGTATAAAAAAATAATTGTAACATTTTATAGTACAAATAACCCATATAGATATTTGAAAATATATCAAATTTTATATGGTGCTAATAAAATATTTGATAAAGGAATGTTACAAACTGCAAAAATACTAGAAGAAGTAGACATATTAAGTTCGGAATTAACAATAAATACACTAGACTTTTCTATATATAGTGATGACGACGAATTTAATGTTGTAAATCCGCAAGGAGTATATAAATTACTACAAAAAAGACAAAGACTAATTATTACACTAACAAAAGACGGAATAGATAAAGAAATGGGAATATTTTATTTAGACGACTGGTCGAACGATAATGATAAGGTTTCTAGTTTTAAGGCAATAGATTTAATAGGCGTCATTGATAAAACAAACTTTTTAGGTGGAATGTATGTAGACAAAGATGCAGTTGAACTAATTGAAGAAATATTGATGTCAGCAAATCTAAAAGAAACTGATTACGAAATATCAGAAGAGTTAAAAGGAATACTAATAACAGGGCATATTCCTATCTGTACACATAGACAAGCATTGCAACAAGTTCTGTTTGTTATTGGTGCAATAGTTAATACTACAAGAGATGGGAAAATAAAAATATATATTCCAAAAGAAATACGAACAGAATATCAAATAAACAAAGATAGAAAAGAAACAGGGACAAGTAAACCAAAATTAAACGATATTGTAACAGGTGTTGAAATTACAGCTTTTAATTTTGTAAAAAGTGAAGAAGAAGCAGAATTATACAAAGAAACATTATCAGCAGGAACTTACACATTAGAACTAAACGATATAGCTTATGATTTAGTTGCAACAGGTGCAACAATATTAAAAAGTAATTGTAATTATGCTACTATTAAAGTTGATGCTGAACAAGAAGTTATTATTACTGGGAAAAAATATTCTACTAATAAGCAAGTAGTAACAATATTATTAGACGACTTAACTGCAGATGAGAAAGAAAATAATTTGCAAGTAACCTCTGCTTATTTAGTTAATAAAAATAATGCACAAGAAATTGCAAATAGAATTTTAAAATACTATAACGGAACATATAAATACGAATTTAAGTTTATTATGGACCAAGAAAAAATTGGAGATTATATTCCAGTTGATAGTTTATATGAACGACAAATTATAGGATATTTAACAAAATTAAATATTGATTTAGTAGGTGGCTTTATTGCAAATGCTTTACAAGTTGGAAAGTTAAAAGAGGTGCAAAATGGATAATTTAATATATGATAGAACTGAAAACGATGTAGAAATAGCATTAAACAACCCTAATTCCACTAAATATTTAAAAGGGGCTTATAATTTTACTGATTTAAACAGAGTGGAAGAATGGTGCGAATTTTTAGAAAAAATATTAAATTTGTTTGGCTCAAAATTAGAATTGGAAATAAAAAAAGACTGGACTATGCAGGATACACTTAAATTAAGGCTATCACAAATTGATAGAATTAGAACTAATGTAACAAAACTAAAAGAGTGTTGTACTCCATTAAATGAAAAGGCTATCAGTTATGATAGTTTTTTTAATTTTGAGGATGCAAATTTACTAGAAAAAATTTTATTTGATATTGACAAATTATTAAAGGATATGAATGTAAAAGGGAATTTAAAATATAATGTGGCAGCTGCTCTATTTAGGGGCAGCTTTGAACATTTTAATATTGATACAGATATTATTATTGAAAATAAAAAATACAACTCTCAAATGAGAGTTGGAAACTTACTTATACAAAATGACTATATAACATTAAAAGCAGAATATTAGAGAATGGAGGTAAAAACATAAATGGGTTTTGAAAAAATATACATAACAAATGCAGGTGCAATTTTAGCAGCTAAAACTCTTGAAAGTAAAGTAATATCTTTTACAAAATTTGCAATAGGAGAAGGGGAATCTCCAGAAGATGTAAGAACAGCAACAGACTTAACTAGCAAAATTATAGATTTAGATATAACAAGCATTACAAGAGATACAGAAACGCAAGTAACGGCACGATGTTTATTTAGAAATACAGATGCTTCAAAATCATTTTATTTTAAAGAACTCGGTTTATATGCACAAGATCCTGACACACAAGAAGAAATATTGTTTGCTTATGGAAATGCAGGAGAAAAAGCAGAATACATAACTAATTCTATTTCTCAAAAAGTAGAAAAATATATTGAACTAGCAATTACTGTTGACGATGCTGAAAATGTAGAAATAACGGTAGACCCAACGACAGTATATGTAACAGAGGCACAATTTGAAGATGTTGCAAATACATTAAGATTAAAAGTTGAGAGTTTTATTGAAGATGGCAAAAAACAGTTAGCAGAACTTTTAAAAACAGCTACACCTCGAAATATAAAAAATAAAGTAATTCAAGTAGAAGACTGGCAAGAATATCAAGATGGAGAAAAGACAAAATACAAATATGAAATAATTGACGAAGCAGTAACAGAAGACCATTTAGTGCAATGTTTTTTAAATGAAGATGAACAACAAAAAATAACAGGTAACACAAGTACAAAAAGTGAAAAAGGTAAATATACCTTAATAGTAACTGAGAAACCAGAACAAGCCGTTACTATGGATATTGTAATAATTAAAACAACAGCTACCGCTGTTGTAAAGACCAAAAAAAAGGTAACATTAAATAAGAAGACTGGGGGTGGTGCATAATGTATGGTAGTTGGAATATTGGTAGCGGTGGTGGTAAAACTTTTATTATAACATTTAATACAACTCCTGCAGATGCAACAATTACAGTTAAAGATGAAAAAGGGAAAACAATAGCACCATCCACAGAAAAAACATATAAATTAAGGGCAGGAAATTATACTTATGATGTTACTGCCGACGGTTATTTTAGCAAAACAGAACAAAAACTTCCAGTTTTGGAAGATGGGTCAGTAACTGTTAAATTAGATAAAAAATTATATGTAACATTTATATTAACGCCAACTGATGCCACTTTAACAGTAAAAGATAGTGAATCACATATATTAGAGCCGACAGAAGACCATACATACGAAGTCAAGGCTGGGATGTATAGTTATTCTTGCTCTGCTGAAAATTATCAGTCTATTACAGACCAAGCTTTTGAAATGACAGAGGCAGAGGAGAGAAAAACAATAAATGTAAATTTGGTAGACTCTTCTATTTATGGAGTAAGGCGACAGATAAGTAGTAGTTCTACTGCGTGGGAAAGAATTAACAATAGTGTAGGAAAAACAGCAAAGGCTCAAACAAGTGCAAGTGCTGTGCAAAATGATTTTGATAATATCAAGCCCTGGTCTGATATTAAAATTTGCGATGTATTAGCAGACGGAACAGTTAATAAATATTACAATGATCCAGATTTTTCTTATACAAGTCCAAAGGGGTACATTATGGTTGAAGTTCCATCCTTTTGGTGGAAAAGAGAACAAACTGGGGGTTATGAATATATTTATATATCAATGGTACAACACGAAGGATATACAAAATCAGATAAGTTCTATATTGGCAAATATACCGCAACTGGAAGTAAATCAGCAGTAACTTGCAAGAGTGGAGTTGCTAATTTAGTAAGTATTTCTATAACAGATTTAAGAACATCTGCAAAAAATATAGGAACAAATTGGGGCTTAATGGATATTCTTCGTTGGTCTTTAATACAAATGCTATATTTAGTTGAGTATGCAGACTATAATTGTCAAAAAACAATAGGAAATGGTGTAAGCAATGGTTCTATAATAAATACAGGTGGCTGTGATTCAATAGGAGTAAAATCAGGTTATTTATCAAACGACCAAAAACACGCAGTTGTTTATAGAGGAATTGAAAATTTATGGGGCAATATTTATCAATGGGTAGATGGAATAAATATCAATAGCTATAATGCTTGGGTTTGCTATGATAGAAGTCAATACGCATCTGATAAAGTTGCTAGTCCTTATAAAAAATTAGGATATGCAGATGCAAATTCAAGTGGTTATATTAAAACAATGGGTTATGATGCTAATAACCCTGCTATACAAAGAGCAACTGCAACAGGAGGCTCCGATAGCACCTACTGTCCCGACTACTTCTATTCGAGCTCGTCTACCTCTGCGGTGTGTGTGGGTGGCGATTACAGCGGTGAGGGTCATTGCGGTTTGTGGTGCGCTTATTGTAGCAGTTCTTCGGATGCGGACAGTGGCTTGGGCGGTCGCCTTCTTTTTGTACCAGCATAAACAGGGGTGTGGGGGCGGTCAGCCTCCACAAAGAATGACTGAACTGTAGAATAGTTATATTTTATTATCTTTTGTATTATAATATTTCCAAAAGGGATTTGATGTGCGGCAGCTCGACTTTTGCTGTTTACTACTTCAATTCGAATTCGTCAACCTATGCTGTGTATGTGGGTGGCAATTACAACAATGAGGGCAATTGCGGTTTGTGGTACGCTAATTATAACAGTTCTTCGAATACGAACAGTAACTTGGGCGGTCGCCTTATTTTATATCGAATTATAAAAATTACTTGCACATCATTTTCCTTGCCACTTGGCAAAAATAAATCGCTCTGGACTGGCTTAGTAGTTCCTTTTGAACGAAACGTCGGTAGATGATATAAAAGAAAAGGACACCAGATATGAAAGCAAAAGGGAATATTTATCCTAAAATATGTGAAATAGGAAATATAAAAAAGGCTATAATATATGCTTCAAGACAAAAAAGGGATAGAAATGATGTAAAAGAAATATATAATAACATTGATTATTATAGTATGGAAATTCAAAAAATGCTGATAAATAAAACTTATGTGCCTAGTCCATATTTAGAAAAAAAAATATACGATGGAGCAAATAAAAAAGAAAGAACAATATATAAACCTTGTTTTTATCCAGACCAAGTAATTCATTGGTCGTTAATGCTGCAAATAGAGGACCTACTAAAAAGAGGTATGTACGAATACTGTTGTGCTTCAATTAAAGGGAGAGGCATTCACTATGGCGGTAAATATGTAAAAAAGATTCTTGAGAGAGATAGAAAGAACACAAAGTATTGTCTAAAATTAGATATAAAAAAATATTATCCTAGTATAAACAAAGAAATATTAAAACGCAAATTTAGAAAGATAATAAAATGTAGAGATACATTAGATTTAATGGATCTAATTGTTGATAGTTCAAAAGAAGGGTTGCCTATTGGCAATTTTACGAGTCAATGGTTTGCAAATTTTAATTTACAAGATTTAGACCATTATATTAAGGAACAATTAAAAGTAAAATACTATATTCGTTATATGGACGATATAGTTTTATTTCATCGCAACAAAAAAGAATTGCATAAAGTTAAAGATAAAATCGAGGAATTTTTAAAAAAAGAGGGGCTAACATTAAAACAAAACTGGCAGTTATTTAGAACTGACACTCGTCCACTTGACTTTTTAGGATATAGGTTTTACAGAGGTTACACTACATTAAGAAGGGGCAATTTTCTTCGTATTAGAAGAAGATTAAAGAAAATAAGCAAAAAAAGCAAATTAAGTGTTAAGGATGCATCAGCTGTTATAAGTTATAGGCGGATATTTAAAACACGCAAATACTTATAATTATCAACAAAAGTATGTGCGAAATGTGGTTAATATTAAAAAATGTAAGGAGGTAATCAGAAATGCAAACAGAAAGCAATATGAAACCTACGGAAAAATTTAGAATAGAAGATGTTAGCAAACGGTCATTGCACCGTTTATTTTTTTGACAATATTCAAGAAGAAACTAGACAAAGAGATAATGAAGAATCTCAAATAATTTATAAATATGATATGTATGTAATTGATAGATATTATAGAGAAAATTTAAAAGCTGATATTGAAGAAAATTATCAGGTTTGGCTTGATTTTGCAAAACAAACAGAATATGACGAACTTGCAAAAGAAGCAAGAGCAAAAAGAGATGAACTATTGGCAGAGACTGATAAGGAAATGGTATTAGATAGGCTACAATTAACAATACCAGAAAAAGATTTAACAATAACCAATATTGTTGAAGGAATTAAAGATTTCTTTACGAGCCTAAAAAACAT
>CAYZMV010000003.1:20949-23538 GCA_964479635.1 uncultured Clostridium sp.
CTATATTTCAAAAATACTGGAAGAAAAATAAAAAATCTTCCAGTATTTAATTTTTATTTTAAAGGAGGTCTTTTTATGGACGAAAATAATGAAGAACAAGAAGTTCAAACAACATTTAACGAAGATTCTATTGATGCTTTAGTTGAAGATGTAAAAATTGAAAATCAAACAGAAACTGAAACAGAGGAGGTAACTGAATAATGAATATTAGAACAAGTAAACCAAGTAATAACAAATTTTATATTACCAAAGCAAAAGGTGGATATAGTACTTGTATTCAAGGTAAGCCTACCGATTCAAAAGCAAATGTTCTTGCAAATTGCGTTGGATATGCTTGTGGAAGATTTAATGAAATAATTGGATCTATGAAATATCCTACATTAAATTGTAATGCAGAAAATTTTATAGAAAGAGCAAAATCTGCAGGGCTAGAAATTTCAAATGTACCAACCTTAGGTGGTATTATGGTATGGCAAAAAGGTAATACTCTTTCTGGAAATGATGGAGCAGGACACGTTGCAGTTGTAGAAAGAATTGATAATTCTAATCAAATTTATACATCAGAATCAGGTTATGGATCAAGTGCTTTTTGGAACTCTACAAGAACTAACAATAATGGTAGATGGGGAGCAGGAGCAGGTTATTCTTTTAGAGGTTGTATTGTCAACCCTTCTATTGGAAAAGTAGTAGCCCCTTCAAATAATAATTCTAAATATAAAGTAGGCTCAAATTATACTACACAGGTAATATTAAAAGTTAGAACAGGAGCAGGAACAGGTAATTCACAAAAGACCTATAATCAGTTAACATCTAATGCAAAACAACACGCATATTCTTCTGGTGTAAATGCAGGTTGTTTAAAAGCAGGAACAACTGTAACCTGTCAAGAAGTAAAGAATATAGGCGATGATATTTGGATAAAAATACCTTCTGGCTGGGTAGCTGCATATTATGGAGGACAAGCATATATAAAATAATTTATTATAATTTAAAATAGAAACCGCCTAAACCGAAAATAAGACTCTCGATTTGGGCGGTTTTTTTATTTATAAATATTTTTTAATTTCTTCTGTATATCAATTAGTAAATTAAATGCTTGAGAAAATGTCGTATTGTTAATATCAATGCTTAATATTTGATTCACTATTTTTTTTAATTCAATGTTTTTTATATATTCATTAGTTTGGTCTTTGTCTAAATTATCTATAATTTTAAATTTAATGTTTTTATTCGCTAATAATTGGCTGTATTTTTCAATTTGAGAAATAGGGAAACCAACTTTATATAGTTCATTACTTAAATATGTTATTTTTAATCCTAGTGCGTCTGACAATATATCAGCATCTTTATTAAATATATTATAGAATATTCCAACTCGAAATATGTATATAAATGAATCATCATCTCTTTTTAATTCATTATATTTATTTAATAATTTGCTCATTTTAGCATTTTCCTTTCTTATTATTTTTTCGTGCAATAATGTCAGCAGGTTCACAATTAAAAACATCACATAGTTTGTCTAATGTTTCAAAATGAATACTTTTTGTTTTATTTTCCATTAACCTTGATAATGCTTGATAGCCTCCGTCCATTTTTTTCATAAACCAATATTTTGATTTTTTGTTCTTTTTTAATAGTTCATTTATTTTTAAATAAATCATAATCGACCTTTCTCCTTTCACTTATTTGCATTATAGATATTTTAGAACAAATATACTTATATTTTAACTCTATGCTATTTAAGTCAATGCTCGTAAACTTATTCAAAATATAACTATTGTCTAAATTAGGTATTGATGTTATAATATTCTCAAAAGAGAGGAGTTGACAAAATATGTCAGAATCTGAAAAAATTTGTATGGAAACGATAGGTCAAGTAAAAAAATTTTTACAAGAAAATGAAAAAAAGAATAAAAAGATATTAGAATATATAGATAAGCAATTAAAAAGAATAAAAATGGAACAAAATACTGAAAAAAATAAAAGTGCTGAATATGTAGACCGATTAGTTGAAAATTTACAGTAGTATTTTATAGCGAAAAATGTAGAAAAATGTCGAATTTTGTAAAATAGTAGTATCAATGGAAATAAAAAAAAATAACTAACTTCTAGGGGAGTTAAAAAGATTTACATAAAATGGTAAAATATATATAAGGGATCTCTAAATATTTTCTTTAGGAGGTATATTATGGAAAAGAATATTATTATCCATTATTTGTATTGCCAGTTGAATTTTAGAGAAAAAATAATCTTATTTATATTAAAAAAATATACATATAAAATTTATAAAACTGGTTTTAATGATGGCTATTTCTTTAATGTTTTTAAAGAATAGAAATACATTATAAAGAAACGTATTATAAAAAGGCATTAAAAAGATATTGATACATAGTCATTTTTATAGTATAATAAAAAAGATGTATTGTTACCCTTTTGTTACCTACCTATAAAAACTTATCAAGTTTTAATAGGTCGTTAAAAAAATGTGTAATCATTGAAATATAAAGGAAAAATAGCAATATCAATATATTATAAAAACGATTAAAAATGCAACCTATGATTTTGCCAATTATTATGGAAGTATAA
>CAYZMV010000004.1:0-14819 GCA_964479635.1 uncultured Clostridium sp.
GTTGGTTTATGTTTTCCTCTTAATAATTTTGCAGCTTCAGCAGCTACTCTACCTAATGGTTTTTGGCTAGCATCAATTATATACCATTTACTTTCAATTTCACTTTTCTTTGCCATATATGTTGTATTATTCATCGTAAAATTGTTCCTCCCTTATTTAATTTTGCAGTAAGAAAGTATTTTATCTACCGGGTATATAGGATAAATATATTCTTACAAACATTCATACCCCACTATTTTAATATATAAATAAAAAAAAGTCAATAAAAACCTTGACATTTTACAAAAAATAATGTATTATATTTAAGGTTAAAGAAGAAGCATCCACTTCTCACCCTATCCAAATAAGGAAAAAGGTTAATATTTAAATTACAAAATAATAAAAATAGGTAATATAAATATCAATGTGGAAAAGCTTGTTCTTTAGAATAAGCTTTTTGTTTTACTAAAATGTAAAACCTAACATAGCAAGACGAAAGTTTTTCATTTATTTAGGAGGTGAATGATATAAAACAAGACCTATTAATAAACGAACAAATACGATTCAAAGAAGTGCAGGTTATTGATGACAAAGGTAGTAAATTAGACAAAATGTCTATAAGAGACGCATTGAATTTAGCAGAGGACAAAAATTTAGATTTAGTTTTAGTTTCATCAAATCCAAATAATCCAGTATGTAAATTAATGGACTATGGTAAATATAAATTTGAACAAGCAAAACGTGAAAAAGAATCTAAAAAGAAGCAAAAAATATTTGAATTAAAGGAAATAAGAGTCACACCAAATATAGAAGAACACGATTTTAATTTCAAAGTAAAAAATGCTACAAAATTCTTAAATGAAGGAAATAAAGTTAGAATAACGGTTAGATTTAGAGGCAGAGAACTTAATTACGTAAAACTAGGTGAACAAGTATTAAATAAATTTTCAGAAGAATTGTCTGAAATTGCAACATTAGAAAGAAGCCCTTTATTAGAAGGAAAAAATATGTTTATAATACTAGCACCAAACAAATAATTTAAAACATAAAAGGGAGGTACAAAAATGCCAAAATTAAAAACAAACAAATCAGCTGCAAAAAGATATTCTTATACAGCTCAAGGAAAAGTAAAAAGAACATCAGCTAATTCTAGACATAGATTAGCAACAAAAACAAAAAGACAAAAAATGTCAAGAAGAGTAAATAGTTATGCAGATAAGACGTGTGAAGCAGGAGTTAAAAAATTGTTACCATATGGTTAAGGAGGGAATTTAAATGGCAAGAGTTAAAACGGCAAGAATAACAAGAAAAAAACATAAAAAAGTATTAAAACAAGCAAAAGGATATTTTGGAGCAAAAAGGTATAGATTCAAAAATGCAAATCAAGCAGTACTTAAATCATTATCATATGCTTATGTTGGAAGGAAAGACAGAAAAAGTGATTTTAGAAAATTATGGATTACAAGAATTAATGCAGCAGCAAGAATGAATGGAACAACATATAGCAAGATGATTGCAGGATTAAAAAAAGCTAACGTTACAATTAATAGAAAAATGCTTGCAGATTTAGCAGTAAATGATATGAAGGCATTTACTGAGATTGCAGAAATTGCAAAAAAAGCATAGATAAAATTTAAAAGATGAAGTTGAAAATAAATTCAACTTCTCTTTTTTGCACAAAAAAACTACTGTTTTTTCATTTTCGGTTTAGAAATGAGAGATGCAATATATCCAAAGAATATTGCTGCAGAAATTCCAGCAGCAGCTGCCGATATGCCACCAGTAAATGCTCCAACTAAGCCAACTTCTTGAACTTTTTGTATAGCTCCTTTTGCAAGAAGGTTGCCAAATCCTGTTAAAGGAACTGTTGCACCTGCTCCTGCAAAATCAACTAAATGCTGATAAATTCCGAAGACCTCCGAAGTATTGCTCCAGTTGTTACAAAAATAACAAGTATTCTTGCTGGTGTAAGTTTAGTTTTATCAATCAGAATTTGACCAATAACACAAATTAATCCACCAACTACGAAACAACGTAAAAATTGCATCCAATCTAAATTATTAAAAAAATCTTGCATAACATATCCTTTCTATAAACACAAAAATTCAACAAAAGTGGTCTATCCCTTTGTGTTGAAATTTGTGTTTAATTCATTTCATTTTCTATAGATATTGCGTGAGCAATACCAGGTATAGATTCACCTTGTTGGCTAGAAGTGGCATTTGTTAATGCTCCTGTTGCTATAAGAAGTATTTTATTCAACTTTTTTTGCTTTAATTGATTGAATAAGTATCCTGAAAATATTGTCCCACAGCAAGCACATCCTGAACCACCAGAGTGAGTATCTTGTTTTTCTTTATCAAAAATCATTACGCCACAGTCATTATAGTTATTTTTTATATTATATCCTTTAGTTTGACATAATTCAGTTGCTATCTCTTTTCCTATATAACCTAAATCACCAGAAAATATTCCATCATAATAACTTGGACTTCTTCCAGTATCTTTAAAATGAGTTAAAAGTGTGTCAACAAATGCAGGTGCCATTGCGGCTCCCATATTATTAGCATCCTTTATTCCCATATCTACAATTTTTCCAGTTGTAATGCTAGTGATATATGGACCGTTTCCATTTTTCGAAACTATTGCTGAACCTGCTCCAGTAACAGTCCACTGTGAAGTAGGCGGCCTTTGGTTACCAAGTTCTAGAGGAAACCTAAATTGCTTTTCGGCACTACAAAAATGACTAGAGGCAGCTGCTATGATATTTTCTGCACCCCCTCCATCTATGAATACAGAAGCCAAACTCAAGGCTTCTACAAAAGTGGAACAAGCTCCAAATATTCCAAAAAAAGGAACATTTAATTCTCGTAAGCCAAAGCTAGAAGATATACATTGATTTAATAAATCTCCTGCAAAACAATAATCTATTTTATCTGCAGGAATTTTTGATTTAACAATACTAGAATTTACAGTTTCTTTAATTATTTTACTTTCTGCTTTTTCCCAAGTTTTTTCTCCCCAAAATTCATCTTCTAAACATTTATCAAAATATTTAGCCATAGGACCCTCTGCTTCTTTTGGTCCAACAATAGATGCAGTTTCAAGTACAGTTACTGGGTTACTAAATTTAATACTTTGTGAACCGATTTTTTGCATACAATCTCCTTTCCTTATACTAAAGTTACTGCTTGAGTGTTAAAAATTAAATAAACTATTCCCACTAATATAGATGCAGAAATTCCATAAACCAACACGGGACCAGCTACAGTAAACATTTTTGCACCAACACCCATAACATATCCCTCTGATTTATATTCCATAGCCGGTGAAACAATGGAATTTGCAAATCCAGTAATAGGAATAAGTGAACCCGCACCAGCAAATTTACCAATTTTATTAAAAACGTTAAGAGATGTTAAAAATGCACTTATAAATATTAATATAATTGAAGTTATGCTAGAGCTGATTTCATTGTCTAAACCTCTATATTTGCAAATTTCCATTATAAATTGACCAATAGTACAAATTAATCCACCAACCCAAAAAGCATTAAAACAATTTTTTATTATTGGTGAATTAGGGGATTTTTTATTTACATATTCTTGATATTCTTTTCCGAGTATTAATAGGCTCCATAATTAATCCTCCTTTCTATTTTCCCTTGTTTCGTCAATGGTAAATGATAAATCAATGGTAGAATAATATTGAACAATTTTATTTCCATCTATTTTAGCTTTTTGTTCTACCACTGTAACAGATGAAATATAATCAATACTTTTAGATGCTTCTACAATAGTTTTATTTATAGCATCCTTCCACGATACATCAGACATACCAGTTAATCTTAATTGCTTTTCTACTGTCATATAAAGACCTCCATTCAATTTTTATTCATAAAAATAAACTTTTACTTTTTTATATTTTCCAATATTACTAAAAAAATACAAAAAGAATGTTACATTTATGTTACAATTAGATTACAATTATATGAAATCTATTGACATTCTAATAAATTAATATAGAATAATAATGAAAAAAATAATTTATTAGAATTTTTTACTAAAAGTTGAGAATTATTCAAGTATTAAAATTTTAAAAAAATGTAAAATAAAAAAGAAAAATAAAATTTAAGGAGAAAACAATGCAAAAGTGTTTAGGGTTATATGTTGAAAATAATATAATTAAGTATGCTACAGTTTCTAAAGATCGCGACAATTTTAAAGTAGAAGCATTTGGATTTAAATTTTCTGATAATGTTGAAGAAACAATCAAACAAATTGTTAATGAAACATATAGTTATAAAGTTCCAATTAGCACAAACTTATCAGATGAGCAATACACTTATTCAGAACTTTTCAATTTACTTAACCAAAAAGATTTAAACAAAGCGGCGAAAACTGAATTTGAATATTTCTGTAGTGAAAATCATAAAAACAATAATGCTTTAGAGTATAGAAACTTATTTATACCTAATATGGATGATAAAGATAAGGTTACAAGTTTATATGCATATACAGAAAAAACAGAAATAGTGTCAAAACTTCAAATGTTATCTGGATTTAAAGTAAACAGTATATCTCCATTACCAATTAGTATAGCTAATTTAGTACGCGATAATAGTACAAAAAATAAGGTCATTTTAAATATAGAAGATAAAACATCAATAACATATATAATAGATGGTAAAGTTAGCAGAGTAGAATTATTAGATATTGGTATGGAAGAAATATTTAATAATATTATAATGAAAGAAAATTCTTATGATAAAGTTTATGAAATATTTAAAAGCACAACAATATATACTACCCAAGGCAAGAATCTTCAAATAGAAGAAAATGAATATATAGAAGATATAATGCCAACATTATATAAAATTGTTGAACGATTAAAAGATAGTATAAATAAAAGTGGAATAAGTGTAAATCAAATATATATTACAGGTTTAGTAACAGCTATTAATAATATAGATTTATATTTTCAAGAAAATTTTTATGATATGGAATGTGAAATATTAGCACCATTCTTTATTCAAAAGTCAAATATAAAATTAAATATTAAAGATTATATAGAAGTAAACTCTGCAATAGCTTTGGCTTTACAAGGATTAGGAATTGGTAGCAAAGAAATAAACTTTAAAAAGACAGGAAAATTTGATGAAATTAAAGAAGTACTTACAATGGATGTAGGTAAATCAAGTAATAAAAACAGCGTTATGGGAAAAGTAAGCAATATGATTCACAATGACTTTAATAGGTCATTAGATAATATTGAAAAAAATATGCTTAGGTTTTCAGCGGGTATATTAATTTTAGTACTGGTATATGTAGCATTGTCTTCTATGATTATTAGCCAAATTAATAAAAAAGACGAAGAAGTTAAATCGTTTATTTCAGAATCGGAACAAACGATAGCTAATATATCAAACAATACAAAGCTTGTCAGTGAAAGAGCTTCACAATATGATGAAATGGTTGAAAAAATAAATGAGGCAAATGAGAAATTAACACAAAGTTATGCGAAGAAAAATGTTTTACCAAATTTCTTAACAGAAATTATGTTTAATATACCAAAAGAAGTACAATTATTATCAATTAATAATGAAAGTGGAAAAAGAATAAAAATTGAAGCCCGTTCTAGAGAGTATGAACAACTAGGATATTTCATAGCAAAAATAAAAAATGAAGGCATTTTAACAGATGTTACATCAACATCAGGAGTGCGCCAAGGTGAGTTTGTTCAAGTTACCGTACAAGGTGACTTACCATATTAAATAAATTAAATTTTAAAGGAGAAAATCGTGAAAAAGGTATTAATATCACTTTTAATTATATTATTGTTAGTTTTAGCTTGTTTTTCAATTATTAAAGGAATAGACTTTTTAGGAATAAAAAGTATTAATTCAATAAAACAAGCAAGTGCTGGATTGGATAATGATTTTAATAAAGCTACTGAGCTTTCTAGTAAAACTTATCCATCAGAAGTTGAAGGCTTAGAAGAAGCTATTAAAAAATTAAAAATAAGCAAACAAGATTATGAAAATAAAACAGTAAATATATCTGGAGATAATTCTATTGGTAGTGTAGAAGTTAAAACATATAAAATACATTATCTATGGACAATATTAGGAAATTATAGAAAAGATAGAAATGTTCAATCATTAAGTTTAAACTTAAAATCTACTCAAGCTCAAAATGTTTATGACCTAGATTTTACTTTGAGAGGTAGCTACACTAGTATTACAGATTTTATATATGATATTGAAAATGATGAAGAATTAAATTTTGAAATTAAGAATTTTGAAATTTCTTCTCAATTAACAGATACATCTTCTGAACAATCTAATACATCAGCAAATACTGATAATTCAACAAATACTGATAATAAAGAAAATACTAATTCTAATAATGTTTTAGATAATTCACAAAACAATGGAAATAACAATGAATCAAATTCAAATAAAACAAATACAAACAATTCACAAAACACTACTAAAACTGATGGAGTTTTACTTGAAGCAAAATTTACTGTTGAAAATATTGGAATTACTTTAGATTAGATTATGGAGGTAAAAAATGGCTAAATCAATTATTAAAGAAATAGGAATTATTATATTACTGGCAATAGCAGTGGTATTAGTTTTAGCAGTGCTATTGTATGAGTACATTCCTAATAATAAATCTGTACCAGTAAAAATTCAACCATACGATATGCCTGAGGATGTTCAGCAAGAATTACAAACAATTACTGAGGAACAAGAAAATGTACGCACATATTATATTGATGATTCTGATTTAAACGTATATGAATCTACAAATGAATACAATAAAGGTAAGCAAAATCCATTTCAAGACTATGAACAGGAAACATCTGGTAATGGTAATACAACAGGTAATAATAACCAAACAGGTGGTAATAATACTAGTAGCAATGGCAGTAATTCTTCTGGAGAAAATACTCGGAAATAATAATAATCACGAAAATGAAGTATATATTACGACGCCTGGTAAAAACTATTGATATTATTTATAAAAATAATATATATATTATGAATAAAAAAGGAGGGAAACGAATGATGAAAAATCAAAAAGGTATAACTTTAATAGCTTTAGTTATTACAATTATAGTAATGCTAATACTAGTAACAGTAACAGTAACGATGGCATTGAATGGAGGATTATTTAATCAAGCTAAAACAGCAACTAATAAAACAAAAACAGAAGCTGAAAGAGAAAATAATCTTGATTCAGGAAATGCTAACATCGGTGGTAAAGAATATAACATATCTGATTATGCTAATGATTTGAATGTAACAACACCATAATTGAAAATTAATTTGCATAATGGGCATATGCATAATAATATGTGTATGCCTTGTTTACTATAAAGGAGTATAAATTGGAAATAATATTATATTTTTTAATTTTTATAATGGGTGCTTTTTTTGGGAGTTTTTTTTCTCTAGCAATATATAGAATACCAATAAATCAAAGTATTTTTTATGGAAGGTCCTACTGCCCAAAATGCGGTCATAAGCTTGGAGGTTTAGATTTAATTCCAATTTTTAGTTACATATTTTTAGGAGGAAAATGCAGATACTGCAAAGAAAAAATAAGAGGAAGATATATATATTTAGAGGTGTTTTCTGCTGTAGTTTTCCTTTTGTTTGCTATATCGTTGAAAATAAATATATATCAATTAGAAATTGAAAAAATAATATATTTTGCTTTTGGAATATTATTTATAAGTACATTATGCTTATTAGGTGGAATTGAAAAAGAAAATCATTATATTTCATATTCTGTTTTGCTATTTGGGTTAATAGTAGAAGGTATATATATAATATATTTATACTCATTAAACTATAGTGTATATAAATATGTTATATACATATTTGCAATGTTAATATTAATAACAATAAACACAATATTATTAAAAAAAAGAGGAAAAGAATCTTATCCAATACAAATTTTAACATTGTGTGCATTTATACCAATTTTTATTAAAGAAGAATTAGTTATTTTAAGTATAATAATTACATTGTTATTAGTTGCAATAAAACAAATATTAATAAAAAATGATAAAGTTAAAACAAAGGGGCAAAATATAGGTATTGGTTTTTATTTGTGCTTTATTAATATAATTATGTTTGTATTGCAAAATTACATTTTTTAAGGAGTTTGAATGTGAAAAATAAAATATTAAAAAATCAAAAAGGTTTTGCGGCTTCAGATGCTTTAATTGCTATATTAATTATTGCATTGTTTGTTGGGCTAATTGCAGTAATTTCATATAATATATATATATCAAATAGTTCAGTAAAAAGAATGAGCACTGCTACAAATTATATAGTAGATATGTTTGAATATATAGATAAAATTTATTATGATGATGTAACAAAGGATAATTTAAGCACGTATTTTAATGAAAAATATGGTGAAGAGGCAAAAGTTGTTGACACTGAAGAAAATATACCATTTAATATTAATCTTGAGATAACTAATTATAATAAAACAGAAGGAAATGATGGCAAATTAGATTTAGTAAAACAAATTGTAATGAAAGTAAATTATAAATTAGGAAATAAAAACCAAACTGTAGAAATGACAAAAATAAAATCAAGGGAAACTTATATAACCCCTAATAAACCAAATTTAAAAACTGTGCCAGATGCAGAGGGGAAAAATATATATCCTATAAAAAAGATAAATACTGTTTGGGTAATATGTGATGAAAAAGAAGAATGGTATAATTATGAATCAGGTAATTGGGCATTAGTATTAGTAACAAATAAGGAATATAATTTAGATGCACAAATTAATATTGATATACCAGAAGAAGATGCTATATATGCTTGGATTCCAAGATATGTATATGATACAAAAAATAATATAAAGTTTTTGTATAGTAACACCGATTATTATATAAATGTAGAAAACAATTATAATAAAATGGTAAAGATTGATGAAAATTATACAAAGCCAACTGAGTTTACATCAAGTATAACTGGTATATGGACAACTGATAAAGAATCAGCAGTATATAAAACATTAAATGAGGTTTATCCATTGAATAGTTAAATGGTAATTTTATGTAAAACATCAGAAAGTATATAAAAAAGAAAATAAATATATTATAATAAATATAGACTATTTAAAATGTTATATAAAAAATTCTAAGGGGGAAAACAATATGGATACTAAAAGGAAGGGACCAATAGGAATAGAACTTGTTAAAAGAGGGATAGTCAGTGAGGATTTACTTAATAGAGCATTAGATTATCAAAAAGATTATCCAAATATGAAAATAGTAGATATTATAAATGAATTAAAACTTTGTGACCAATATGTACTATTAGAGGCATTAGGAGATATATTAGATGAAAAAACTATGTTATTAACACAACATGATATAAAATTAAATGTTTCAGACTATATTTCAATAGATGTTGCAAAGCAAAATAAAGCAGTACCATTTGATATATCAGGTAATAAAATAAAAGTGTGTTTTGCAGACACTTTAAATAAAAGAGCAGTAGATACAGTTAGATTAATCCTTTTAAATAAAGGATTAATAATGGAAAGATATATAACATTTGAAAGAAACATTAATAATATATTAAAAACACTAGAGGGAACTGCTACAGAAGATATTAGTGCAGGCTATGATGCAGCAGGTATGGTTGATACAATAATAAAAACAGCTATTAAAAAAAGAGCCAGTGATATTCACGTAGAGCCACTAGAAGATTCAATAAGAATAAGATATAGAATAGATGGAGAATTAATAAATGCCGCAAAATTACCAAAAGAAAAACAACCACAAATAATTGGTAGGTTAAAGGCAATTTCTAATATGTTTCAAGAAAAGCAAGAATCACAAGATGGTAGAATTGTTACATATCCAGATTATAACATACGTGTATCTTCACAGAAAAATATATATGGAGAAAAATTTGTATTAAGATTATTAAGAAAAAATCTTAATATTAGAGGATTAGAAGAATTAGGATTCCCACAAGATGAAAAACTTATAAAAACAAGTTTTAATAAGAAAAATAGTATTACAATAATTGCTGCACCAACTGGTGAAGGAAAAACAACAACTTTATATAGTATCATAGATTATTTAGATAAACCAGAAATTAATATTACAACGATTGAAGACCCTGTAGAAATACGTATACCAGGATTAAATCAAATAGAAATAAATGAAAAGTTGAGATTTGCTGATTCTTTAAGAACTGTTTTAAGGCAAGATCCAGATATAATTTTACTTCGGAGAGATAAGAGATAAAGAAACTGCAGAAATAGCATTTCAAGCTGGACAAACAGGACATTATGTTTTATCAACAATACATACTATAGACAGTATAGAGGTTATAACAAGGCTTAGAAAAATGGGCGTATCAAATTATGATATATCGAGTACAGTAGGCACTTCAGTTTCACAAAGGTTAGTAAGAAAATTGTGTAAAAAATGTGCTAGGCAAAGAGAATTTACTGAAGAAGAGAAAACAGTAATTAATAACATTGGAGCAAAATATAATGTTAAATTTGATTTAGAGGGTAAATATACTTATGATGCAGTAGGATGTAATGAGTGTAATAATAGTGGATATTATGAAAGAACAGGTATATTTGAAATTTTATCAATAGATGACAATATTAGAGAGTTAATTGTAAAAGATGCATCAACGATAGAGATTAGAAATGAAGCATTAAAGGGAACATATAAACCATTATTAGTTGATGGAATAAATAAAGTTTTAGATGGAACTACAAATTTAGCAGAAATCGATAGAAAATTAATTATTTTTTAAAATAATTTTAAGGAGGGTAATATGATAAACATAGACAAAATAATAGACACTGCCATTGAAGAAGATGCTTCAGATATACATTTAATATTTGGACTCAAACCTATACTAAGGGTATCAAGAGAACTAAAAGAATTAGAGGATGAAGATGTTGTAGAAGAAAGTGAATTATATCAAGTTTATGATTATTTTTTGAGAGGTAATATTGATAAAGATCAAATATATAAAGAAACAAAAAGATTAGATACATCGTATGAATATAAAAATATAAGATTAAGAGTAAATGTATCATCTGCTGATGATATGCCAATATTTACTATGAGACTTATAAAAGAAAACCTACCAAAATTTGAAGAGTTAGGAGTTCCAGACATTGTAAGGCGTATGACATATCAACCACACGGATTGATTTTAGTTACAGGAAAAACTAATTCAGGTAAAACTACTACATTAAATGCATTAATTAATGAAATAAACGAAACGCAAAATAAAAAGATTTTAACACTAGAAAAGCCAATAGAATATAAGCATAAATGTAAAAAATCGATAATAGTACAAAAAGAAGTTGGCAAAGGGGCAGATGTAGATAATTTTAGAGATGGTGTAAAAAATTCTTTAAGAGAAGATTGTGACATATTAGTAATAGGAGAAATAAGAGATAAAGAAACAATAGAAGCTGCTATAGATATGGCAGAATCTGGACATTTAGTAATAGGAACATTGCATACAAAATCTTGTGCTGAAACCATTGACAGAATAATAAACTTCTATGAAGTAAGAGATCAAGCGAGTATTAAGTATTTAATGTCATCTTTGTTAAAACTTGTTATATCACAAAGGCTACTAAAAGGTGTAGATGGAAAACTTGTTTTATTACCAGAAGTTATGGTAGTAGATAATGTAGTCGCAGGATGTATTAGAAAAGAGAAGTTCAGTGTTTCAGAATTAGAAGATGCAATGCAGAGTAATATAGATAAAGGAAATATTAGCCTTATAAATTCAATCGCTAGATTGTTTGTTGATGAAAAAATTACATTAGAACAAGCAAAAGCACAAATTGAAGAGAAAAACATTGAAACACTCAACAGAACAATTATGCAAATGAAGATAAAAAATGAAAATAAAAAAAGTATGATTTAAACTAAACGAGAATGGAGGATACCGTTATGCCTTTATATTTATATAGAGCTGCAGATAAAAGAGGGGAAATATTCAGTAACAGAGTTGAAGAAGCAAATAAATTCATTTTATTAAGAAAATTAAAAAAGAATGGATTTATGCCTATTAAAATAACTCAAATAAAAATGAATAAAAAAGCAAGTAGAATTAGGAAAACACAAAAAAGAAATATTGAAACTAACGATAGTGTATTAAAAACAGTAAGAATGAGGGAACAAAATGCTAGAGCTATGTCTAAAACCGATACAGTTTGGCAAAGAACAAAAAAAGCTTTATTTCGTAATATAAAAATAACAAATAGAGATATAGTCGTTTTTACACAAGACTTTTATCTTCTTAAAAAAGCAAATTTCAATAATATACACGCGTTATCTACAATTATAGAAACAACAGAAAATCCATCGTTTAAAGCTATAATAGAAGATATACTATTAGGAGTAGAAGCTGGAGAGAATATGTATACTACGATGGAATATTATACAGGTATTTTCCCACCAATATATATAAATATGATAAAAGTAGGAGAGCTATCTCGGTTCATTAACTAAGGCATTAGAACAGGCAGTTCAATACTTAGATGAAACTGCAGCATTAACTAAAAAATTAAAAAGTATTTTAGTACCAAACATCATTCAATTTGTAGGATTATTAATATTATTGGTTGTTGGAACGTTAGTTTCAATTCCTGCAATTCAAAATGTACTCGAACAAGTTGGTAGTACGGACCAATTACCAGCAATTACATTATGGTTTAAAGGGGTATTAGATAAATTAGTTCAATATTGGTACATACCTACTCTGATAATACTAGGTATCGTACTAGGTATATACTTCTACATAAAGACTCCACATGGAAGATATGTATTTGATAATTTCAAATATAGAATGCCGGTATTTGGACAATTAATTTATGCAATCGATTTTTCAAGGTTAATTAGAGCAATATTGTTAAACATAAGGAATGGTATGAGAATACAAGATGCGTTGGAAACCAGCAAAAGTATTGCCACAAATGTGGTTATGTTGTCACTGATAGAATCATCAATTAACAATATTTTAGTAGGACAAAGTTGGATAGAACCATTTGAACAATCAGGATTGTCAAGTCCAATGATAACAGAAATGTTAAGAATTGGTATGCAAACAGATTTGGCTGAAATGATGGAAAAATTACTAGAATATATGGAAATAGACATTGATAATATAATGACAAGAATTATGAAAGTATTGCCACAAATTGTATATGTAATAGTCGGAATTTTATTAATATTTGTAACGATAGTTGTATTAGTACCAATGATTCAAATATATATGGGTACTTGGCTATTCTCTGCATACTTATAAAAGAGGTAAATTATGAAAGTTGGAATTGATGTAGGCGGAAGTCATATCGGTTTAGGTATAGTAAATGAAAAGGGAGAAATCCTTTTCAAAAACGAAGAAAATTATCCTTCACTAGAAAAAGATATGTCAGTTGTAGTAACAAATACAATAATTCAATTAATGAAAAAAACCATAACAGAAAATAATTTAGATATTCATAAAATAGAATCAATCGGAATTGCAATTCCGGGCACTGTATCTAAGGACATTATAATAAGAGCAAAAAATTTAGGTATAGAAAATTTAGATTTAGAAAAAGAAATAAAAAAAGAATTTAACGTACCTATATTTTTACAAAATGACGCTAAATGTGCGGGAGTTGCTGAAAAAAAGTTTGGAAGTTTAAGAAATTATGAAGATGCAATATTTTTAATAATAGGTACAGGAATTGGTGGGGCAGTTTTCTTAGATGGAAAATTACTAAAACCTAAAAGATATTCTGGATTTGAAATTGGACATATAGTGATTGGCAATAATGAAGAAAGGTGTAATTGTGGAAGAATAGGTTGCTTTGAAACTTATGGATCAATAAAAAGATTCAAAGAGAAATTGCAAAAAGAATTTAATTTACCCAATATAGATGGAAAAAACGTAAAGCAATTTATAATGGATAACCAAAACAATGAAAAACTGCAAAGTATGATTAATACATATATAGATAATTTAAGTACAGGAATAATAAATTTAATCAACATATTTGAACCAGAAATAATATCAATAGGAGGAAGTTTTGCACATTATAAGGAAATTTTACTTGATAAATTAGAAAAAAGGATTATGCAAAAAGGAGAACTATTGAATAAAGAATCAATGCCAAAATTAGTAGTTGCAGAACTTAAAAATGATGCAGGAATAATAGGTTCAGCAATGATTTAGTTTGCCTTTTTAGATGAAATTAATTTAGTCATTTTTGACAAAATTATTCATATATTAGAAGAAATAATTGACGTTTTAAAGAAAAAATAATATAATATAAATATAGGAGTAATAACATTTATAATTTAATTTAGCCAAAAGGAGGTAAAAGATATGAAAAAGTCAATTTATAAAATATTAGCTATATCACTTTCTTCATTAATTTTATTAGCTAGTGTAATTGTTTTAACTACTAATGCATTAAATTTAGTTCATAATACAAGTGGTTCAAAAGAATTAATGGTTGAACGTGAGCCAGAGACTCAAATTTCAAAAGTAGCACCAAAAACTACTGTTTCAAAGGAGGTAGCATCAGAAAATGAAGCTATAACGGCAAAAGTAGAATCAAAGGGTGAAGTTGCTGAAAAAGCACCAGCAGAGGAGGAACTAAGAATTGTATTACCTAAAAATGAAGAAGTTGTAGCACCAGAAATAAAGGTAGATAGTTCAAAGCTAGAAGAAACAACACCAAAAATAGAAGCATTGATGCCAGAAATAAAGGTAGATAGTTCAAAGCTAGAAGAAACAACACCAAAAATAGAAG
>CAYZMV010000004.1:14919-22309 GCA_964479635.1 uncultured Clostridium sp.
AAATAAAGGTAGATAGTTCAAAGCTAGAAGAAACAACACCAAAAATAGAAGCATTAATGCCAGAAATAAAAGTAGATAATTCAAAACTAGAAGAAACAATGCCAAAAATAGAAGCATTGATGCCAGAAATAAAGGTAGATAATTCAAAACTAGAAGAAACCACACCAGAAATAGAAGCTCCAGCAAATGGAGAATTAAAGGATGAAGAATTATTAATTTCTGAAACAGGTACTATTCAAAGAGGAGAATTATATACAGGTCAAGAAGCAAAAAAATATAAAGATAAAATTACTAATATGCTATCTAATTCAAATGAACAAAAATTAAAATTACGTTCTTGTGGCGACCAAAGTACAATTAATTTTGCAATATTTACGTGCAATACCACAATGTGTGATGGATTTGAAAATGGAGTAGCAGAATTTTACGAAGGTAGAAGAGGCGGAACTGAAATGGAAGTAACTGCTCCGGCTGCAAAAACTGGTTATGTTTTCGTTGGCTGGGTTAAATTAGGAACGACTCCTGTTACTGTTGGTGGAACTGAAGTACCAGTTGATGTTTATAGAGCTATTTATGCAAAAGTTGGAAACAAATTTTCAACAATGCTATTAGAAAAACAAATTACTAACATTATAAATGATGATGAGGGCCATGAACACTATAAAGCAGATAAAGATAAATGGACTACATTTGAGAATATTGATGATGATAAAAAAACTATCAAAATTACTTTTGGAGGATGCTATCATTATGTAAGCTTTGCAGATATTAAATACGAATTAGGCGAAGACAATGTTGTTGATGTTGAAACAATTGCAAGAAGAGGCGAATGGTCAGAAACTGTAACCGCTCCAGAATTAGATGGATATGCATTTAAAGAATGGAAAGTTACGCATACTGGTGCAGAAAAATTCGATATTTATACAGCTGTTTATACAGAAGTTGAATAATGTTAAACAAATTATAATAAGATAAAAACAAATTTAGATTCCCTTTCTTATGACTGATAAAAGTATCATAAGAAAGGAAATTGTTATTAAAATAAAAATAAAAATTGACTATTATTAATATATTAGAAGAAATAATTGACGCTTTAAAGAATAAATAATATAATATAAAGGTATATATTATAAATATAATATTCGTAATATATTTATAATTAAATATATTTATAATTAATTTAATAAAAAAGGAGGGAAAAATATGAGAAAGAAATTTAGTAAAGTATTAGCTTTATCACTTTCTTCATTAATTTTACTATCTAATCTATTTGTTTTAACTGCTAAAGCATTAAATTTAGCTTATGATAATGTAAGCAGTTCAGAAGAATCAACGGTTGAATGTGAGCCAGAGACTCAAATCTCAAAAGTAGCACCAAAAACTACTGCTTCAAAGGTGGTAGCATCAGAAGCTAAAGCTACAGAACTAGAACCAAAGGTTGAAACTATAGAGCCAGAGGTAGAACCAAATGTTGATGTTGCTGAAGAAGTACCAGTAGAGGAAGAACCAGAAACTGTATTACCTGAAGGTGAAGAAGTTGTAGCACCTGAAATAAAGGTAGATAATTCTAAACTTGAAGAAACAACACCAGAAGTAGAAGTATCAGTACCAGAAATAAAAGTTGATAGTTCTAAACTTGAAGAAACAACACCAAAAGTAAAAGTAACATTACCTAAAATAAAAGTTGATAGTTCTAAACTTGAGGGAACAACACCAAAAGCAAAAGTAACATTACCTAAAATTAGAGTAGATAGTTCTAAACTTGAAGAAACAACACCAAAAGTAGAAGTAACATTACCAGAAATAAAAGTAGAAGGTTCTAGACTTGGAGAAATAACACCAAAAGTAGAAGTAACATTACCAGAAATAAAAGTAGATGCTTCTAAACTTGAGGAAACAACACCAGAAGTAGAAGTAACATTACCAGAAATAAAGGTAGATAACTCTAAACTTGAAGGAACAACACCAAAAGTAGAAGTAACATTACCAGAAATAAAGGTTGATGGTTCTATACTAACGATGCCAAAAGTAGAAGTAACATTGCCAGAAATAAAGGTAGATAGTTCTAAACTTGAGGAAACAACACCAGAAGTAGAGGCATCATTACCAGAAATAAAAGTAGATAGTTCTAAACTTGAGGAAACAACACCAGAAGTAGAAGCTCAAGTAAGAGTTGAAGAATTATTAGTTTCTGAAACAGGTACTATTGCAAGAGGAGATTACCTAGAAGGTTATGGAGATAAAATTACTAAAATGCTATCTAACCCAGAGGATAAAACATTAAGATTACATTCTGTAGGCAATCCTAATGAAGTCAATTTTGCAATATTTACGTGCAATACCACAATGTGTGATGGATTTAAAAATGGAGTTGCAGAATTCTACGAAGGTAGAAGAGGCGAATCTGATATGGAAGTTACTGCACCAAATGCAAAAACTGGTTATGTTTTCGTTCGTTGGGTAAAACTAGGAACAGCTCCTGTTAGTGTTGGTGAAATTGAAGTACCAGTTGATGTTTATCAAGCAGTTTATGAAAAAGTAGCTGACGAAATAGCAACTGAAAATTCAGATTCAACATTATCATCTGGTGCATATCCAAATCCAGATATGGAACAACTTGATCCATCAGTTGATGGAGAACATGACTGTTTCAAACCAAAAGAAGGTAAAGATTGGACATCATCTTCAGTACTTGTAAAAGGAGATGAAATTTCACTTACTGTTTCTTTTAGAGGATGTTATGGATATGTAAGCACAGCAAGATTTGTATGTGATTTAAACAAATGTGAAGGCTTTGATGGGTTAGAAACATTTGAATTATCAAGAAGAGGTGGCTGTAAAGAAACTATAGTTACCCCTAAAGCAAAAGAAGGTTTCAAATTTGATCGTTGGGAAAAATCTACAGTTACAGAATATGAAACCACAGTTGATGTTTACACAGCTGTTTATACAGAAGTTTAATCATAGCAAACAAATTATAATAATATAAAAAAACAAATTTAGATTCCCCTTCTTATGACTAATGAAAATGTCGTAAGAAGGGGGATTTTTAATAAAATAAAAATTGACCGATTGTTTTATGGACAATGATTATTTCTTATGATATAATTCATTCGAAATCAAGGGGGAAATTAAATTGGGTAAAATTGTATTATTAGATGAATTAACAATCAACAAAATTGCGGCAGGAGAGGTTATTGAAAGACCGGCATCTGTAGTTAAGGAATTGATAGAAAATTCTATTGATGCGGGGGCTACTAAAATCACTATTGAAATACAAAATGGTGGTATTAGCAAAATAAAAGTTATAGATAATGGAGTTCGGAATATCTAAAGATGATATGGAGTTTGCTTTTGAAAGACACGCTACTAGTAAAATAAGAAAAGCAGATGATTTAGAAACAGTTACATCAATGGGGTTTAGAGGTGAAGCATTAGCTAGTATTACTGCAATTTCAAATGTTGAAATGATTTCAAAAACAGAAGAAAGTCAAATTGGAAATAGAATAGTAGTAGAAGGCGGGAAAGTGTTAAAGCAAGAAGAAATTGCAAGTTCAGTTGGTACAACAATAACAGTAAGCAATTTATTCTTTAATACACCTGTAAGATATAAATTTTTAAAAAAAGATTTTACAGAAGCAGGGTATATAGAAGATACTGTAACAAGAATAGCACTTGCAAACCCTAATATTGCAATAAAGCTTATAAGCGGAACAAAGACAGTTATACAAACCACAGGCAATGGAGATATAAATAGTGTAATTTACAGTATTTATGGAAAAGAAGTTGCAGAAGGAATTGTGCCAGTAGATTATGAATATGAAGATATAAAAGTGCAAGGAGTAGTTGGCAAACCAGAGATTGCACGTAGCAATAGAAGTTATCAAATATTTTTTGTTAATAAAAGATATATTAAAGATAAAACATTATCAGCAGCAGTTGAACAAGCATTTAAAGGATTACTTACAATAGGAAAGTATGCATTTTTAGTTTTAAATATAAATATTGCACCAAAAAAAATTGATGTTAATGTTCATCCATCTAAGTTAGAGATAAGGTGGTCCGAAGAACAAAAGGTATTTAAAGCAGTTTATCACGCCATAAAAGAAAGTTTATTAAAAGAAGAATTGGTAAGTAATACAGAAAAAAATGATGAATATAAAAACATTGAAAATACTATTAAAATTGAAGAAAATGAAGAAGATTTCAAAAATAAAACTATAAAAACTCCAAGTTTTATTAATATCTTTAAAAGAAAAGATGTAGCAGAAGAGGAAGATTTAAATAAACAAGAATCAAATGCAATACAAGAATTATATGAAAGAAAAAATGGTAAAGTAGAAGAAGATGAAGAAGATTTTATCAAAAATGATTTTAAAATACCAACTGAAGAACAAATAGATAAAGCAGTCGGTATTATAAATATGCAAAAAAATATGCAAGGAACAATAAGGATGTCTGATGAACCAAAGGAAAAATTTGAGGATATGTATGTTAAAACATTTGGAAAATCTTATGAAAAAGAAAAACAAGGAAGAGAATCAGAAGGAATAAAATTAGATTCCATAGAAAATGTCTCGGTATTTGAGCAAGATGAAAAATATTTAAAAACGGCTAATTACAAATATATAGGATCACTTTTTTCAACATATATAGTTATAGAAATAAAAGATGAAATATATATTATAGATCAACACGCAGCACATGAAAGAATTATGTATGAAAAAGTAAAAGAGAATTTTTACAATGAAAAAGAAAAAGATTCTCAAATAATGTTGCTTCCTGATATAATAACATTATCACATAAAGAGAAAGAAATAGTAAAAGAAAATGCAGAGCTATTTAAAAAGGCAGGATTCATATTTGAGGAATTTGGTGATAACACAATAAGATTAATTGGAGTTCCATCATTATGTATGGAATTAGACACAAAAGAATTATTCTTACAAATATTAGATGAAATAAATACAGTAGCAATTACAGCCACACAAGAGAAAGAAGAGAAGTTTATAAGTACAGTGGCTTGTAAAGCAGCAGTTAAAGCAAATATGAAGCTAGATAAAGAGGAAGTTGATAATTTATTGCAAGAATTGTTAGCTTTGCCAAATCCATTTACGTGTCCACACGGAAGACCTACTGCAATAAAAATGAGTAAATATGAGTTAGAACGTAAATTTAGCAGAAGATAGACTAATAATATACACACATTGGGGACGTAAAAGATGTGCATTTTATTGCAAAGGTTTCTATTGAAACTAAATCATCATTTCTAATCGCTAATCTCTAAAACAACAATTTATAAAAAGGAAGTAAAAATGGACAAACCAGTAGTAATAGTAATAGCAGGTCCAACAGCCTCAGGAAAGTCAAAATTAGCTGTAGAACTAGCAAAAAAAATAAATGGAGAAATCATATCAGCAGATTCAATGCAAATATATAAAGATATGAATATAGGAACAGCTAAAATATCAAAGGAAGAAATGCAAGGAATAGAGCATTATATGATAGATTGTGTTTCTCCAAATGAAAGATATAGCGTTTCAACATACAAAAAAGAAGCGGAAGAATGTATAAAAAAAGTTTTAAGCAAAGGAAAAAATCCTATTATTTGTGGAGGAACAGGATTATACATTAATTCTTTAATATATGGAATAGAATTTCAAAATGAGGAAATTGATGAAACTTATAGAAATAAATTAAATAAGATTGCAGAAGATAATGGATTGGAAGAATTATATAACATTGCAGTTCAAATTGATTCAGAAGCAATGAAAAAAATAAGTAAAAACGATAAAAAAAGGATAATAAGAGTTCTTGAAATCTATCACAAAACTGGTAAAACAAAAACTGAGCAAGATATGGAGTCAAGAAAAAATGAAGTGAAATATGATTATAAAGTATTTGCTATTAATATGAATAGAGAAGTGCTATATAATAGAATAAATCAAAGAGTAGATCAAATGATAAAAGATGGTTTAATAGATGAAGTAAAATTTATAATGCAAAAATATAAAGCTTTTCCAACAGCAATGCAAGGCCTTGGATATAAGGAAGTTGCGGAATATTTAGAGGGAAATATTAATAAAGAAGATATGATAGAAAAACTAAAAATGGAATCTAGAAGATATGCAAAAAGACAAATAACTTGGTTTAAGAAAAATAAAGACATAACTTGGCTAAACGGAGAAGATGAATTAGAAAAAAATCTAAATATAATTATTGAATCTACAAAAATAGTTAGCAAATAAAAGGGGGAAAGGCATTAATTGGCTACAAAAAACGATGAAAAATCAAAAATTAATAAAAAGTCTATAGCTAAAGTGCTAATTCTAATTGCTATCACATTGGCAATCATATTTGTAATATATAAGATTATAAATCTAATAATTGTACCAACAGATATGTTTATGATAGAAAATGGAACAATTTATGAAGAAGAAAGTGCAACTGGTTATGTAATCAGAGATGAAATGGTTGCAAAGGGAACTAATTACGAAAATGGAATTATACAAATAAAAGCAGAAGGGGAAAAAGTCGCAAAAGATAGTCAAATTTTTAGATATGCAAATAAAAATGAAGAAGAAATAAATAGTAAAATTAATGAACTAAACGGAAAAATACAAGAAGCTATGGATGGGCAAATTGATTTGTTTCCTAATGATATTAAAACCATTGATAGCCAAATAGAAAATAAAATAGATGGACTTAGATTAAAAAATAATCTGCAAGAAATTTCGGAGTATAAAAAAGATATAAATACATATATAACAAAAAAATCTAAAATAGCGGGTGATTTAAGTAAAGCAGGTACATATATTAATGGATTGATAAAAGAAAGAGAAGACTATTTAAATGAATTAGAGAACAATTCTGAATATGTTACTGCTCCAATGGCTGGCATTGTTTCATATAGAGTTGATTATTTGGAAGATGTATTAACACCATATAAATTTGAAGATTTAAGCGAAGAAATGCTTGAAAATTTAAATTTAGAAACTGGACAAATAGTAACAACAAGTAATAAAGAAGGGAAAATTATAAATAATTATGAATGTTATATTGCTACAGTTGTTAATTCCAAAGAGGCAAAAGAGGCAAAAACAGGTACATCAGTTACATTAAGATTGTCAACACAAGATGAGGTTAAGGCTACAATATCTTATATAGCAGAGCAAAACGATAAATCTGTATTAATTGTGTTTAAAATAGGAGATTGTGTAGAAAAACTAGTAGATTATAGAAAAATAACATTTGATATAATTTGGTGGAGAGAGAGCGGATTAAAAGTTCCAAAATCAGTAATTATTTATGACAATGGTTTAAGCTATGTAGTAAGAAATAGAGCCGGATATGAAGATAAAATTTTAGTAGAAATATTAAAAGAAAATGA
>CAYZMV010000005.1:0-21012 GCA_964479635.1 uncultured Clostridium sp.
ACCAAAAAGAAGATGGTCAAAAGCAAGAACACATCTAAAAAGATCAACTTGGAAATTAGAAACACCACATATAGCAATATGTAAACATTGCGGAGAGCCAGTATTACCACATAGAATATGTGATAATTGTGGATATTATGATGGAAAAGAAATAATAGCAAAAAAAGATGCCTAAAGCAAAGGCATTTTTTGTTGCAAAAGAAAAAGGTGAAAAATAATGGCAAAACCAATGGTTGCAATAATTGGAAAACCAAACGTTGGAAAATCTACATTTTTTAATTATATAATTGGTAAAAGGTTATCCATTGTAGAAGATGTTCCGGGTGTAACTAGAGATAGAGTTTATGGTGAAGCTAATTGGCGAGGTAGAACCTTTACATTGATAGATACAGGAGGAATAGAACCTGAATCAAATGATATAATTTTATCTCAAATGAAAGATCAAGCAAATATTGCAATTAATATAGCAGATGTAATAGTATTTTTAACAGATATAAAACAAGGAGTTACTGCAATAGATGAAAAAATTGCGTTAATGCTACGAAAGTCAAAAAAGAAAGTAATATTGGTATGTAATAAATCTGATAATTTTGGAAAACCAAAAGATGATATTTATGAATTTTACAATTTAGGATTAGGAGATCCATATCCAGTATCTTCTACAAATGCTCTAGGAATTGGAGATGTATTGGACGCAATTTATGAAGCATTGCCTCCAAAAGATGAAAATGAAGAAGTTGAAGAAATAATTAATGTTGCAGTTATAGGAAAGCCTAATGTAGGTAAATCTTCGTTAGTGAATAAGATATTGGGAGAAAATAGAGTAATAGTAAGTGATATTGCTGGAACTACTAGAGATGCAATAGATTCGTATTTTGAAAATGATAAAGGAAAGTATAATTTTATAGATACAGCTGGAATTAGGAAAAAAAATAAGGTATCAGAGGCAATAGAAAAATATAGTATAATGAGGTCATTATTTGCGATTGAAAGAGCAGATGTATGTTTAATGCTTATTGATGCAAAAGAGGGAGTAACAGATCAAGACGCTAAAATTGCAGGAGAGGCACACGAAGCAGGTAAAGGCATTATTATAGTGATAAACAAATGGGACGAAGTAGAAAAAACAACTGGTACATTAGAAAATTATAAAAAAGAAGTATATAACAAATTGGGATATTTAACATACGCACCAATGCTATTTATATCAGCAAAAACAGGGCAAAGAGTGGACAAACTATTTGAGTTAATAAATAAAGTAGCACATAATAATTCCATAAGAATTTCAACATCAATGCTTAATCAAGTTATAAATGAAGCAGTAGCCGTAGTACAGCCACCTACAGATAAAGGCAGAAGACTAAAAATATTATATGCAACACAGGGAGCTACAAAACCACCTACGTTTATAATATTTGTAAATAATAAATCTTTATTCCATTTTTCGTATGAAAGATATTTGATAAACCAAATAAGAACGAATTTTGGATTAGAAGGAACTCCAATAAGAGTTATATCAAGAGAAAAGGGGGAATAATAATATGGTAGCATACATATTAATTTCAATAATTGCATATTTCATTGGCAGTATAAGTTTTTCAGTGATATTTAGTAGAAAGTTTGCAGGATTCGATGTAAGAGACAAGGGAAGTAAAAATGCCGGAGCAACAAATGTACTTAGAACTGTAGGTAAAAAGGCAGCTCTTTTAACTTTGTTATGTGATGCATTAAAAGGTGTAGTAGCAGTTTTAATTGCTATAATTGCAGGAAAGATATGGACAAATGTTGATGTAGAATTATTAAAATATTTAGCAGGATTTTTTGCAATACTTGGTCATACTTTTCCAATATTTTTTGAATTTAGAGGAGGAAAAGGTGTTGCAACAGCGATTGGAGTATTAATAACTTTAAATTGGAAAATTGGATTAATATGCCTAATATTTGGATTGATTGTTATAGCATTTACAAAAATGGTATCGGTAGGATCAATTTTATCAGCAGTACTTTATCCTATACTTACAGCATTTATGACAAATTTTAAATTTAGTAGTTTAATTTTGAGTATATTAATAGCATTAATGATAATATTTAATCATAGAGAAAATTTAAAAAGAATAAAAAAGGGAACTGAAAATAAAATAAGTTTTAAGAACTAAAAAATGAGAGACACTCCTCAATCTATGAGGAATGCTTGTAAACGAGGTTTGTCTCTTAAACTTTATAATAGATGTAGAAAGGGAAAATACAAATGAATAAAAATATATGTATAATTGGAAGCGGAAGCTGGGGAGTAGCACTAGGAATACATTTAGCAAAAATGGAAAACAATATAAAAATATGGTCGTACAAACAGGAAGAAGCAGACATAATTAATAATGAAAAAAGATGTATGTTTTTACCTAATGTACATATACCAAACAATATATATTGTACAACAGATTTTGAAGAGGCAATAAAGGATTCAGAAATGATATTACTGGTAACACCTTCAAGAGCCGTAAGAGAAACAGTTCGTAAATTTAAGCAATATGTTACAAATCAACAAATAATAATTTGTTCGAAAGGGTTAGAAAAGGGCACTTTGTACACATTAAATGAAATCTTAGAAGAGGAACTACCAGATTCTAAAATTGGTGGATTATCTGGACCAAGCCACGCAGAAGAAGTTTCTATTGGAATACCAACAGCGCTTGTAATTGCATCAAAGTATCAAGAGGTATTAGATAATGTTAAAAATACATTTATGAATGAAGAATTGAGAATATATACTTCAAGTGACATAAAAGGTGCGGAACTTGGAGGAGCTTTAAAAAATATAATTGCTTTTTGTGCAGGAACAATTACAGGACTGGAATTTGGAGACAATACTTTTGCAGCTCTTTTAACAAGAGGACTTTCGGAAATGGCAAAGTTAATTGAAAAAATGGGAGGAAATCCTAAAACAGTATATGGATTAACTGGGCTTGGAGATTTAATAGTTACTTGCTTAAGCAATCATAGTAGAAATAGAAGGGCAGGCATATTAATAGGTCAAGGAAAATCAATAGAAGAAGCAAAAAAAGAAATTGGTATGACAATCGAAGCAATAGACAACATAGAAATTGCTTATGAACTTTCACAAAAATATGAAGTAGAAATGCCTATAGTTCATAGTATTTATAATATTTTATATAACAATTTGAATCCTAGAGAAGCAGTAATAAAATTAATGACAAGAGAGGCAAAGCAAGAAGATTAGAATAAAAAGTTATAAATTTGGTTAATCTAAATAAAAATAAAATTAAAAAGGAGTGAAAAAAATGGGATTTTTTAATGATTTAGGAAAGAAAACAACAGAAACAACATCTAAAATAGCAAGGGAAGCAAAATTATCGATGAAGGTTACAGATAATAAGGGCAAAATAAAGGAACTATACGAAAAATTAGGTCAAGAAGTTTATGAAAACCATTTAAAAGGTGATGAAACATCTATTAAAGAAATTATAAGTGAGAAGTGCTCTGAGATAGATACTTTGTCAAAAGAAATAGAAGATGCGAAAAAAGAACTTTTGGTTTTAAATAACAAAAAATTATGCAAAAAATGTTATGCGGAAATAGAAAAGGATGCAAAGTTCTGTCCTAAATGTGGAGAAAAACAAGATGAGGAAAAAACAGTTTTAGAGAAGGCTGAAGAAAAACTAGAAAAAGAAGAAATTGCTCCAGAAAAGGCAGAAGAAGCAGAAACAGTAAAAGAAGAACTAGAACAAAAAAATAATGAAGAATAAGACTAATATGGATACCTTTCAAAAAGGTATCTTATTATTTGGTCTGCATTATTATCTGTGATATTGATAAAAAAATCTTTATCTAAACTAATCCACATATTAATATCAAAATTTTCATTATTATCTATAAAAACTCCAATAATATCGGCAATTTCAATAGGGTTATTGTACTCTTTTTTCCTTTCTAAAACGTTTTTATTATGCAAATTTTCTTGTTTATTAAACATTTTTATAAATCTAAAAATTTCATTTTTTTTATTACTATATAAATTAACAACAACACTCACAATAAAACCTCCATTGATATAAATAGTATTTCATTTATTGGTGATGTTATTCAAAAGAATAAATATTCAATTATTGGAAATAATATCCCAAGGTGATAATTTAGTATGAAAAAGAATAATGCTATTGTGTGTTTAATAATATCTATATTATTTATATTGTGTTTAACTGGATGTAACAACCAAACAAATACTGAGGATATAACACAAAAGGTTATTAAGGAATTAGATTATTTAGATACTCAAATTGTAAGCATAGCAAATAAATTAAATAACATTTTACTTCAAAACTATACAATAACTTCAGAAGAAATAACATTAGAAAAATCGTCAAGTGGTTCTTCGGGAGGAGGGCAATCATCTTCACAAGAGAAATCAAGTGGTGGTGAGCAGTCTCAATCTAGTAGTCAAACACAAACAGGAAGCGATAGTCAAAAGAGCAATATCACAACAACACAAATTGAACCAAAAACAGTTTTAAATTCAGATGAAGATAATATAGATTGGAATACAATTAAAAATGATATAGAAACTATAAACGAAGCGTGGTCAGTGGTTATATTAGACTTATCTACATTGAATGTAGACAATAATGATATACTTGGATTTAGTGAAGTGTTAAATGATACTATTGTAAATATAAAAGATGAAGATAAAACAAATACTTTAGCAAATATTACAAAACTATATTCATTTATTCCAAAATTTGAAAAAGCAGTATCTGCAGAAAACAGTACACAAAATATAAAACAGGTAAAGTCATATATACTAAATGCTTATGCATTTGTGGAACAAAACGATTGGACAAATATAGAAACAAATATAGCTGAGGCTGAAAAAACGTTTAAAAATATAACAAGTGATTTGGAATATATAAAAGATAAGGAATATAAAGTGAATAAAACTTATATATTATTAAAAGAATTACAAAATTCTTTAACATATAAAGACAAAAAGCTATTTTATATAAAATATAAAAACCTAGTCGAAAGTATAAACACACTGTAAAAATGTATAGATGAAAAATAAAACATTTTACTCAAAATGTTTTATTTTTCTTTACAAAAAGTCCCTCAGTTATAGACATTTTTCGCAAAATGAATTAAAATAATATATTATAACTCAAGAAAAAATGAAATATAATATATAATGAAAAACTTACAAATTAAGGAGGATGTAAATGGTTGGAAAAATAATATTTAGCTTAATATCATTTTTACTTTTTATTTATTTATTCATATTTAAACTTATCAAAAAAAACGATACTACATATTTAATAGTAATTATAGCCCAAGCAGTAGGAATATTGCTTAATCTAATACAGATATTATTTAATGTGATGAATGGATGGTTCTTTAATGTAATTTCATTAATCTTATGCATAATAATTCCAAGTTTAGTATTAATTTTAGAAATAAGAGGTGTTAATTTTAGTGAACTTATGAGCATCGCATTAAGTAAGCTTTTTTCAATGTTAGGAAATAAGAAAAAGGCTAAAGAAATATTAATAAATTTAATAGTAAAGTATGACAAGAGCTATAAAGGACACAAAATGCTTGCAGAATTATATGAAGAAGAAGGCGGAATGAGAAAAGCCATTGATGAATATGTAAAGGTTTTGGATATAAAAAATAATGATTATGACTCATACTTTAAAATATCAAAGTTATTAAATGAATTAGGCAAAACAGATGAAGCAATAGAAATGCTAAAAGTATTATCAAAGAAAAGACCAGAACTAAGCGAAGCAAATAATATGCTTGGTGATTTATTAATGGAAAAAGAAAGATTTAAAGAGGCAATAAATGCATATATGCAAGCTATAAAGTATAACTCTGAAAATGACCAAATATACTATAACTTAGGAATTGCTTATGTAAGAACAAATGAATTTTCCCTTGCAAAAGAGAGCTTTTCTAAGGCTATTGAATTAAATTCTAATTTATATAATGCATATTATCGATTAGGACAAATTGCTTTGCTATATAGAGATATAAACGAAGCAGAACAGAACTTTATTCAAGCAATGTTTGGAGAAACTGAAATCAAATCTTTTTATCAATTAGCAAAAATATATATGATAAAAAATGAAAAAGAAAGGGCAATTATGTTTTTAAATAAAGCAACAGAAGCCAGTCAAGAATATTATCAAAAATCATTAGAAGAACCAATATTTTATAATGTAAGAAATCAAATTGTAAAACCAGAAAAAGATACAAAATATACCGAAAGCCAAAAAGAAAAAATAATATCAGATTATTTGGATAATACATACACACTCACAAAAATTCTTGACGAAAAAAAGACAGTGAATGATCAAAAAAAGAAAATTTAATATATAAGTCATAAAAATATATTTATTAAATACTATCTAATATATAATATTAAAAGAAAGTAAGTGATATTTTGAAAAATAATATTGGAATATTAGGTGGAGATTTAAGAATTGCATTTTTATGCAAAATACTTGACAAGGACGGATATAAAGTTTATACATACGGAATGGAAAACTATAATTTTTTAAATGATAATATACTAAAATGCCAAACAATAGACGAAGTCTTTAAAAATTGCGAAAATATAATAAGTGGAATACCTTTTTCGAAAGATGATACATATATAAACACAGTATTTGGCAATAAAAAAATAGAAATAAAATATGTTTTAGAAAAGCTTAAAAATAAAACATTGATAGCAGGAGCTGTAACAAAAGAAACAAAAGAAAAAGCATATCAGAATAAAGTAAATTTAATTGATTTAATGGAAAATGAAAGCTTTACAATTATGAATGTAATTCCAACTGTAGAAGGTGCTATTCAAATAGCGATGGAAAATACAGAGTTTACAATTAACAATAGTAATTGTTTAGTACTAGGCTTTGGTAGAATAGGAAAATTACTATCTAAACAATTATATAATTTAGGTGCACATGTTAGTTGTATGGCTAGAAAAGATAAAGATTTAGCTTGGATTAAAGTATATGGATATAAAGGGATTCATATAAATAATTTAAGCGAAAATCTAAACGAGTGTGATATTATTTTTAATACTGTACCATCATTAATATTAGACGATGAAAAATTAAAAATATTAAAGAATAATAATGCTCATATTACAATAATAGAATTAGCATCTAAACCAGGTGGAATAGATTTGGAAAAAGCAAAAGAGTATAATATAAAAACGATATTAGCACAAGGATTACCAGGAAAAGTAGCACCATATACTTCTGCGAAATATATAAAAGAAGCTTTAGATAAAATATTAAATTAGAAAGAAGTGAATTTTAATGACCATAATACAGGGAATTATATTAGGAATAGTACAAGGACTTACAGAACTATTGCCGATATCGAGTTCTGCACATTTATTTCTTATTCCGTGGATTTTTAATTGGAATATTCCAGAATCATTTGATGTAGCATTGCATTTTGGAACATTACTTGCAATAGGAATATTCTTTTTTAAGGATTGGATAGAATTAATAAAAGGTGGATATAAATTTGTTGTAAAAAAGGAAAAAACTACTGAAGGAAAGATGTTTTGGTACATAGTAATTGCCACAATACCGGGAGGAATAATAGGTTTTATATTAGATAAATATGCACAAGATTTGCTAACAAAACCAATTATAATAGCAATAGCATTAATAGTTATGGGTATAGTATTATATTGGGTAGACAAAAAAGCAAAAAAAGAAACAGAATATAAAGATATGACATTTAAACAAACATTTATTATAGGTTTATCACAAGCTTTAGCTTTTATCCCAGGAGTATCGAGGTCTGGAATTACAATGACAACAGGAAGAGCATTAGGGGTAAAAAGAGAAGCGGTTGCAAAATATTCATTTATGCTATCTACGCCAATAGTTTTAGCCGCGACAATATTCAAATTAAAAGATTTTATAGAATATTTCATAATGGCTGATTTATCAGGAATAATAGCATTTGTAATGGGAGTAATAATGAGCTTTATTGTAGGAATTTTAGTAATAAAATTCTTATTAGAATATCTAAAAAAAGGAAGTTTTAAAGTATTTGCAATTTATAGAATAATTTTAGGAATAGCAGTAATTGCAATATATTTAATAAAATAATGATAATATTTTTCTTCCTATTTCTGTAACTGTTCCTGCACCAACTGTTAAAATAACATCATTAGGACAGGCTCTGTTATGTACATATTTTGCTATATCATCAAAAGATGAAATATAAATAGCAGATTTACCTAAAGAATGTATTTTATTTACTAAATCTCTTGCAGATATATTAAAAGTATTTGTTTCTCTTGCAGAATAGATGTCAGTTATAATAATATTATCAAAATTTATTAAAGCTCTTGCAAAATCGTCAAGAAGGATTTTTGTTCTACTATATGTATGTGGTTGGAATATAATCCAGGACTGACGATATTTTTTATTTTTTAAAGCATTATAAGTAGCATATATTTCACTAGGATGATGTGCATAATCGTCGTAAATATTAATATTTTGATATGATCCAACCAATTCAAATCTTCGATTTGCCCCAGTAAATTTTAAAAGGGCAGATTTAATATCATATTTATCAATGCCATATTCAAAACAAAGTGCAATACAAGCTAAAGCATTTAATACATTATGGATTCCGGGAACAGATAATTTAATTTCTGAAAAATAATTTCTATTATGATAAACGTCAAATTTTGCAAAGCCCTTATCATCAAACACAATATTTCTCGCAATAAAATTTGCCTTATCATTTTCAATAGCAAATGTTACAACTCTAGCTTCTGTTGCAGAACGTAAGGTTAAACAGTTAGGATCATCAGCATTTGTAACTAATAGACCATCATAAGGTAATAGGGCAACATATTTTTCGAAAGCTTTTTTTATATTATCTAAATTTTTAAAATAATCTAAATGGTCATTATCAATATTTAGAACTATAGTATATTTAGGACTAAATTTCAAAAAGCTTTCTACATATTCGCAAGATTCTAATATAAAATAATCGCTATTTCCAACTCTATTATTTCCATTAATTTCTTTAAGAATTGCACCTACTTGTATAGTAGGATCAAGACCTGCCTCTAAAAAGCACAAAGAAACCATTGAAGTAGTTGTAGTTTTTCCGTGTGTTCCTGCAATACCAATAGTATCTTTATATATTCTTGTAATATAACCTACAAAATCAGCTCTTTCGATTGTAGTAATATTATTATTTCTTGCCACAATAAGTTCTGGATCATTTTGTTTTATGGCTGCCGAATAAACAACAAGGTCAGCTGCTTTTACTAAACTGGTGTCGTGACCTATTGAAACTAAAATACCGTGGCTTGATAATCTATCTGTTATTTTGCTTCTTGTAACATCAGAACCAGTAACGCATATTCCAAAATTACGAAGAATTTCGGCTATTCCGCTCATACTTATACCGCCAATGCCAATCATATGTACGTGTTTATATTTTTTTAAATTTTCAATATTTGTATTTAGATTAATCATTAAAATTGTTACCGCCTTTCTTCCTTGAAAGAATTATATATGTAAAATGAAAAAATTTCAATATATTTGCAAAATTAATATATGTAGATAAAATAAAAAATGTGCATAATAAAATAATATTGTAAAATAAAGAAGGAAAAAAATATTTTTTGGCGAATATAATATTTGTACATAATAAAAAATGTATAATAATAAAACATTGGAAGGCGGTGCAGATTAATGCAAATAACAGATGTACGTTTAAGAAAGGTAAATTCAGAAAACAGAATGAAAGCTGTTGCTTCTGTAACATTCGATAATGAATTTGTAATTCACGATATTAAAGTTATCGAAAGTCAAAATGGATTATTTATAGCTATGCCAAGTAGAAAAACTCCAAATGGAGAATTTAAAGATATAGCTCATCCAATTAATGCTGAAACAAGAGAGAAAATCCAATCAGCTATACTAGAAGCTTATGAAGCTCCTGAAGCTGAAACAAGTGAAGAATCAGCAGAGTAATTTTTAAATAGATGAAGGCATCTTTTTTAGGATGCTTTTTTTCTTTTATTATAAGGAAAAGCAGTTTATCCATTTTTTATAATAAAAAAATCATATCTTTTTAATAAAAAATCATATCTTTTTAATAATTTTCTTGATATTTTTTCCATAATATTGTATGATATTATAAATGAGGAATGAAATTATATTATGGAGGAACAATAATGAAAAAAATATTTCTAGTAAGTACATTAATAACATTAATTCTATTATCACTAGCAACAATAACATTAGCAGTCGAACCAAAAGATACATTAAATACAGATACAGCAAGTGAATTAATGAATGTGCAAAATGAATTTAAAAGTGAAAAAGACGAATTAACAGAAAAATATGGATCTGAGGCTTATGGAGTAACAGCTTTGATATTAAATAAAATTAGATGGTATAGTATACCACTCTGTTTTGTTGGTATAGCAATAGGAGCTTTATACCAATATGTTTTAGGAACTAGAAGATTAGATATGAAACAAAGAGGATTTGCTTTAATAGTTTCATTTATAACAATTCTAGTAATATGTCAGGTATTACCATTAATATTCGCAATAGTAGTAAGAGGTTGGGGGGATTAAAAAGCGTGAAAGTTTTATTTGCAGTTAATAATGATGATATTTCTAATGGAATTTTAAAAAAATATCAAAAAAACTATAAAGAAATATTATCTTATAAAAATGTATATTACTTTAATGCAATTTTAAAAGAGTTACAAAGGGATAAAACTTATGATAGAGTAGTAATAAGTGAAGATTTAGAACCATTTGCTAATAATAATTATGATGCTATTGATAAATTTTTATTTGAAAAATTAGACAGCATAAGTGATGAAGCAATAAATTCAGAAGGTAATGATACAGATATCATATTTATTTGTAGTGATAGAAGAAGTAAATCGGATGATATGCTATCTAAATTATTTGGCATAGGTATATACAGTGCTATAATAGGTCAAGATAGAAGTACAGATGAAGTATGTAGATTAATAAATAAACCAAGAACAAAAAAAGAAGCGAAACTGTATTATAAAATTGAAACAGATAACATAAATTATCAAACTGAAGGAGAAAATAGTGTAAGTGAAACAGAAGTACAAAATATATTAGCACATTATAAAAGACTTGGAAGAAATGAAGATAAATATGTTGACAGTTTTAATAATATAGTTACACAATATAATGATGCACAACTTAAAATTATAATAAGATATCTGCCAATGTCGGTAAAGGCAGTACTAGAGGAAAGGTCTCCTAAATATCAACAATTAGCTACACCTACTCTTGACAGTAAAAATGCCAATACTGCATATCAAAATAATAAAGATAAAAAATCAAACAATAAAAATGCAAATTCTTTACAAATAGAAATGCTTAATAACGAATCTGATAGAAATAGAATAACAAAACCAATAATTATACCAGCAGGAGTAAACACAAATCAAGTTAGAAGACTTATAAGACAAGTACCACAAGTACCAAAACAACAAGAAAGAATAGAACAAAAAGTAGAAAATAATGAATATAAAAATGAATATAAAACTGTAGGAAACGAATTAGATAAAATTATAGATAATACTTTAACAGAGAAAACAGAACAAACAGTTGAAACACAACCAAAAAGAGGTAGAGGTAGACCTAGAAAAGTTGTTCCAAATGCAGAAATACAAGAAGCAAAGCCAAAAAGAGGTAGAGGTAGACCTAGAAAAAATGCTCCAGTGCAAGAGGCAGTAGAAGAACAAGAAGACGATGAACTAGTAGATTTATTTAGTATAGATAATGAAGAACAACCTCAAAATGAAGAACCTGTTGATTTATTTAACATTGATCAAGAAGAAAATGATTCTGTAGATTTATTTTCACTTGATGAGGATAATCCTAAAGACGAAGAAACAAGCGAAAATGAACCAGATTTGTTTAATCTTTCGTCAAATACAAATGGAAGTAATCAAAATTTAGAAAATGATTATAATAATAATTATAGCAATGATACATATAATAATATAAATAATGAAACAAATATTGCAAGAACTGGATATAGCCCAGTTTCAAATAATAATTTTTCAGCAAGTCTTACTAAAGATAAAAAAGTAGTATCTTTTGTAGGAACTACAAAAAATGGTACATCATTTATAGTAAATAATTCAGCACATTTATTATCATCTATGGGAATCTCAACTGCAATATTAGATATGACAAAAACTAGAAATGCATATTATATATATACAAATAGTGAAGAACAATTAATGCAAACAGCAAAAAATAGTATAAGCAAATTAAGAAGTGGTATTGCAGATGGTGTCAAAATAAATAAAAACTTAACAGTCTATACATCATTGCCGGGAGATAATACTGAATATAATGATGCAGATAATATATTGTCTACACTTGTAAAAAATTATTCGGTAGTTTTAATAGATTGCGATTTTGATACACCAATGGAATATTTTGACCTATCTCAAGAAATTTATCTTGTGCAAAGTATGGATGTTCTTACTATTCAACCGCTTACAGCATTTTTAAGGAATATGCAGTCTAAGGGAGTTTTAAAGCAAGAAAAATTAAAGATAGTTATTAATAAAAGCGTTAACATTAAAAGTGTACCAATAAAAACAATAATAGGTGGAATATCTAAATATAATGATCCGTCTATGTCATATATGAAAGATTTATTTGATAGAGACATTGTTCCATATTGTATAATTCCATTTGAAGTACAAAATTACATTAAATATTTGGATGCGATTATAACGTGTAATATATCATTAAATGGATATACTAAACCTTTTATGGATGCACTCAAACAATTATGTAATATGATATATCCATTAATAAATAACAAACATACTCTCCAAGAGGAAATAGTTATGATGATGATTTTTCAAATCAAATGAATGATACACTCAATAAAATGAAAAAAAGATATCAATAAAAATATATAATAAGAGGTGATAACTTGGATCCGTTTCTTATCATTATAGTCGTGCTAGTTATTATAATAGTAGCCCTAATTATTTATAATTTAAGTATATATAAAAAAATAAAAACTTTTAATAATATAGATGATAGAATATCTAATTTAAATGTATTACAAGACTTTTTAGATACTATAGGGAAGGATTCTTCAGTAGATAATAAATTTGAAGTTATAAATAATATATTAATTGAAAAATTTTCTATCAAATATTCTACAATAGTAATATTCAATGGAGCAGAATATGAAATTAAAGCTACAAATGTAGATGAAAGACATTGGGATACTATGAAAAATCTACATACAGAAGAAATTTTCAAAGATAGTATAAATACAGCAACCCCAAAATATGTTACAGTTAATGGACCGGATGAAAAATTGACTTATCAAAAGTCAGAAATGGGACGAGCAAAGTCTGCAATGTTTTTTCCTTTATACATAGATAATATCTATATAGGATATTGGATTATAGAAAGCAGTGAGCCACACGCTTTTGATAGTATGGATACAAACGTGCTTGGAGTAGTAAAAGAAAATATAGTTGCAGTATTTAAAACAGTTTCTTACCAAAATACTATAGAGAACATATATAGAATAGATCAAAATACAGGATTAAATTCTGCTGAATATTTATATGGAAAAGGAAAAAGAATAATAGATAAATATGCCCAAAGTACTATTTGTATGTTAAAAATAATCAATATAGAAGAAATCAACGAAAAATATGGAAGAAAAATAGGTACAGAAATAATAGTAAAATTAAGTAATGAAATAAAGAAAGGCATTTCTTCACAGTACATTTTTGTAAGGTATATGGGGCCTAAATTTGCGATAGCCTTTTCAGGAGTAGAATTGCAATCAGTACAAGACTTTGTAAAAAACATAAAAGAAGAAATAGAAAAAATACAAATTAAAATTGAAATAAAACAAAATAAAAATAAAAATGAAAAAAAACAAAAAGCAATTTATGTATCTCCAATAACCAATTTTGTATTGGCAAGTTATTATAAAGGAACAGCTTTAGAATCTGTAACTAAAAAACTAGAAGAATATTTAGACGATTGTGATAAAGAAGAAAGCAATATTAATTGCATATAGGAGGAAAGTAGAATGATAAGTGATAAAACAATGAATTTTAAAGTAGAAAGAGACAAAAATATTAAGGCAAAAGAAATATTAAAAGAAGTATATGAAGCATTGGCAGAAAAAGGATATAATCCAATAAACCAAATAGTAGGATATATTTTATCAGGAGATCCAACTTATATAACAAGCCATAATAACGCAAGAAATTTAATTAGAATGGTTGAAAGAGACGAATTACTTGAAAAAATGGTTAAGAATTATATAGGATTAGATGATTAATATGAGAATATTAGGAATTGATTATGGAGAAGCAAGAGCAGGTATAGCAATTACAGATGAATTAAAAATAACAGCACAGGGCTTAAAAACAATTTACCACAATGGCAATGATAAAGTGTTGTTATCAAAATTAGACGAAATAATCAATGAGTATGATATAGAAACAATAGTAGTTGGTATGCCATTACTTATGAATGGAGATAAAAGCAAAAGGGCAGAAATAACAGAAGAATTTATACACAAATTAAAAAGCAAATATAATAAAATAAAAATAGTTTCACAAGATGAAAGATTAACAACTGTTCAAGCACATAAAACAATGAATGATTTAGAAATAAATAAAAAAAGGAAAAAAGAGTTAGTAGATACAATATCAGCAGTATACATACTAGAAACATATATAAATAAAATTTAAGCTATTGCAAAAAACAAATCTATATGTTATAAATATTATAGGGTTAAAAATAGAAAATGAAAGGAGACAAAAGAATAATGGATTTTGAAGATAATGAAACAGATGATGATTTAGACAATATTATAGTTTTAAACGATGAAGAAGGTAAGGAAGTACAATTTGAATTTTTAGATTTAATAGAATATGAAAATGAAGACTATGTGGTTTTATTACCAGTAGAAGAGGAAACAGAAGATAATGACGCAGGAGAGGTAGTAATATTAAAGGTTGAAGATACAGATTCAGAAGATGAAGAATCGTATGTAAGTGTTGATGATGAAGAAACACTAAATACAGTATTTGAAATCTTTAAAAACAAATTTAAAGATGAATTTAATTTTATTGACGAAGACAACGAAAACTAAAATTAAAAAATAAAAAGCACACACTAAAAGAGTGTGTTTTTTTTATTGCCAAAAATTAGGACAAAACTTCCCAAATTTCTCCAAAGGAAAATAATCTAAATAATAGAATATATAAGATATTAAGAAAAAACAGAAGCGCGTAATTTTTACATAAGAAAGACTGGTGCTATATGAAAAAAATATTTATATATGTATTATTATTTATATTAATTTGCTTTTTAATACCCATTTTATTTGTTAATAAAAAAGAAATAAAAGAAACTGCATCAATAGAAAACGAAGAAAATAATGAAAACATAGAGCAATATGATTACGGTAAATATGATAAAATAAAACTTTTGCACAGTACTACTGGGGAAGTAGAAGAAATGGATTTAGATACCTATTTATTAGGAGTAGTATCTAGTGAAATGCCAGCAAATTTTGAGGAAGAGGCATTAAAAGCCCAAGCAATAGTTGCAAGAACTTACACAATTTATAGAATTATAAATGGAAGCAAACATAAAGATGCAGATATTTGTGACGATTCAAAATGTTGTCAAGCTTGGATTACTAAAGAAGATAGATTAAACAAGTGGAATGAGGAAGAAAGAGAAAGTAATTGGGCAAAGATAGAAGAGGCAGTTAATAGTACAAAAGGAGAAATAATCGTATATGAAGGTAAACCCATAAATGCATTTTTTCATTCGAATAGTGGTGGCATTACAGATACTGCAAATAGCGTTTGGGGAGGAAGCGATTATCCATATCTACAAGCAGTTGAAACATCAGGAGAAGATGCATATACTCAATATAGTTCAGAAATAACGGTATCAAAGGAAGAATTTATATCTAAAATAAAAGAATATCATAGTGATTTTCAAATAAATTTTAATGAAGAAAATCAAATTGAAGTATTGGAATACACAGAAGGAGGAAGAATAAAAACAATAAAAATAGGTAATCTAAATTTATCTGGAGTTGAAGTAAGAACCATATTTGGTTTAAAATCAGCAAAATTCGAAGTAAACATTGAAGGAGAAAATATAAAATTTAGTGTAATAGGATATGGACACGGAGTTGGAATGAGCCAAACAGGAGCAGACGGTATGGCAAAACAAGGAAAAAATTGTGAGGAAATTATAAAGCATTATTATACAGGCGTTGAAATTACAAAGATAAATGAAAATTATGAATAAATTTCAAAAATAAGGAAATAATTTTACTAAAGAAAAATATAAGGAGGCACTTATGAGACGAGGAAGAAGAGAAAAGGTTAATACTAACAGCAATGCTAAACGTTTAATATTTATAGCAGGAGGAATAGTACTAGCAATGCTTATTACATTTATTGTAACTTTTATTATTTACAATAACAAATTAAAAAATTCTACGTATAGTTCATTGACAACTGAAAAAATTGCAGATTTAGTTCCAAATACAGATAATACTATTAGCTATGTAGAAGAGGCGAGTAGTGATATAGGAAAAAGTATTGAAGAAGTAATAAATGAGGTAGAAGAAAAAAATGAGACGGCTGATACTAGCGAAACTGAAAATAAAGTTGATAAAAAAGAAAATACCACAACAGAAAAAAGTAAAACAAAAGTTGAAGAACCAGTAGAAGTAAAAGATCCTGTGTTTATAACTCCAGTAGAAGGAGAAATTATAAGAGGATTTGCAAAAGACTCACTGATATATTCAGATACTCTAGAAGAGTGGGTAACACATTTAGGAATAGATATAAAAGCTGAAAGAACAGCTGTTGTTAAATCAGCAGAAGAAGGAAAAATAACATCAATAAAAAATGACCCTAGATATGGTTTAACAATAGTAATCGAACATACAAACGGATACAAGTCAGTATATTCAAATCTTCTTACAACCGAATTTGTAACAGAAGGTGAAACAGTAAAAAAAGGGCAAAGCATAGGCACAGTTGGAAATTCTGCTTCATTTGAAATAGTTGATGAACCGCATTTGCATTTTGAAATTTTAAAAGATGACGTAAATGTAGATCCTAACATATATTTAAAATAGATTGAAAGTTTATAAAAAATAGGAATGAATAAAAATCATTCCTATTTTTTATAAACTTTTATTGAAAAACATATATTCATTGTAATATAATATAATATAGTATAAGAGTGGAGGAAGCATAAATGTATGTAACAAAAGATGGGCAAATAGTATCAAATGAACCAATTCTATATCAAACAGAAGGAAAGCATAAAAAACCTAAAAAGCAAAAAAAACATCGTATATTAAGAAAAGTAATAAAAACCTTTTTTATTACTCTTTTAATATTGTTCATCCTTACACTTATAGCTGGTGGATATGTAGCTTATCAACTATACAATATAGCTAAAGACGTAAAATTAAATAAAAATGATTTAGCAATAAGAAATGAAAATTCAACTATTAAAGATATGGAAGGAAATGTTTTAGGCATTTTAAACGGAAATGAAAATAGAGAAAGCATACCTTTAAATGAAATGCCAGAATATTTACCAAAAGCATTTATATCAATCGAAGACGAAAGATTTTATGAACACGAAGGAGTTGATATAAAAAGAACATTAGGTGCAGTATATACTTACATTAAGAATAAGGGAAGTTCAACATTTGGAGGAAGCACTATAACCCAACAATTAGTTAAGAATTTGACACAAGAAAGAGAAGATACTTGGCAAAGAAAAGTAAGAGAAATGGTAAGAGCCTATTATGTTGAACAAGAAATGTCAAAAGAAGAAATATTGGAACTATACTTAAATCTAATATTTTTAGGAGATACAGTATATGGTGTGCAAAAAGGTTCAAACTACTATTTTGATAAAGATGCAAAAGATTTAAGTCTGGCAGAATGTGCATTTTTGGCTGGAATAAACCATTCACCTAATACGTACAATCCATTTGTACAAAATAATGAGAAAGTTTTAGAAAATATAAAAACCAGAACTAAAATAGTTTTAGATAAGATGTACGAATTAGGTAATATAAATACAGAAGAATATCTGCAGGCATCACAAGAAATTATCCAAGGACTACAATTTAAGCAAGGAGCATTTCCGCAGACGGTATTCTCATATCACACAGACGCAGCCATAAATCAAATAATACATCAGTTCCAAAGGAAGTATGATTGGACTTATGAACAGGCAAAATTATACTTATCTAGTGGTGGATTTACAATATATACAACGCAAAATCCTACAATGCAAGCTAAAATGCAAGAAGAATTTAATAATGTAAAATATCGCAAGCCAGACTATGATGATAAAGGAATCCTGCAACCTTCACAAGCAGCGATGGTATTAATAGATCATAAAACAGGTTATGTACTTGCAATAGCAAATGGCTTTGAAGAAAAAACAGAAGCATTTGGTTTTAACATAGCAACAGATGCTAAAAAACAAACGGGATCGTCAATGAAACCTATTGCAGTATTATCACCTGCAATAGATAAAGGAATAATTACGGCAGCCACTATATTTGATGACAACCCTACAAGTTTTAACAATGGTAAATATGAGCCTAACAATTATGGAAATATATATAAAGGATTAATCAATGTAAGAACGGCTATAGCTTACTCTCAAAATATTCCAATGGTAAAAACAATGTGTTTATTAACCCCAGAAAAATCAATAGAGTTTTTAAAAAGTGCTGGTATTACATCAATAGTAGAAGAAGATTGTGTATTACCTTTAGCCTTAGGAGGATTAACTTGGGGGGTAACACCACTAGAAATGGCAGGAGCATATAGTGCTATTGCAAATGATGGATTATATATAGAACCAACTTTTTACACTAAAGTAGTAGATGCAAATGGTAATGTTATATTAGAGGCAGAGCAAAGAAAAACGCAAATAATGTCTAAAGAATCAGCTTTTGTAGTAAAACAAATACTTACACAACCAGTAAAAGAACCGGGAGGAACAGCAGGAATTTGTGCAATAGATGGAATAGATGTTTCAGCAAAAACAGGTACAAGCAATAATGATTATAACAGATGGCTTTGTGGATTTACACCATATTATACAGGAGCCGTATGGTTTGGTCATAACACCGATGCAACTGTATCAGGTTGGGCAATAAGTCCGGCAAGTCAGTTATGGGCAGGAGTTATGAAAAGAATACACGAAGGGTTAGAGCCAAAAACGTTTTATGAAACAAAACCAGAAAATGTAGTAGAGGTAGAAGTATGTAAAAAATCTGGATTTTTAGCAACCAATTCTTGCAAACGATCTGGAACTGCATATACAGAATATTTTGTAAAGGGAACTGAACCAGTACAAACGTGTCCATATCACTCTTATGCAAAGGTATGTACGCAAAGCGGACTACTTGCAAATCCTAATTGTCCAAGAACAAAAAATGTATATGGTAAAGGAGAATATATAGGTAATAACAACTTATGGCAGACACATTCTAACAATTATAAGCCAAAAAATATACCGTTAGAAGTTTGTACAATGCATTAATGCTAAATGAGGTAATGAAAAATGGATATAATCAATTCAATAGATAATAATATATACAATTTAATAATACAAATGATGAGTCAAAAAACAACGGCTATTATGCTATTTATCTCTTATTTAGGGTCAGCAATAACATTAATAACATTAAGCATAGCATTTATAATAGCATTTAAGAACAAAAAGGATGCAATTTATGTATCTATAAATCTTGCAATAATTTTTTTACTAAATAGAATATTGAAATTAGTTGTAGCAAGACCAAGACCTAATGTAATGAGACTAACATCAGAAGATGGATATAGCTTTCCTAGTGGACATTCAATGGTTTCAATGGGATATTATGGATTTTTAATATATTTAATATATAAAAATATCAAGAACAAAAAATTAAAATATACATTAATAACATTTTTAAGTATATTAATATTATTAATAGGTATCAGCAGAATTTATTTAGGAGTTCACTATGCTACAGATGTAATAGGTGGATTCATTATAGCGACTGTATATCTTGCAATATTCATAAAAATTATATATAGAAAAAAAGTTAAGAATTAACCATTTAATTATTCTAAATACTATTGGAGGAAAAAATGGAGAATATATTTAATGTAAGGAATATATTAATTTATTTAATAGTAATCAATCTAGTCAGTTTTTTAGCAATGTATATAGATAAAAAAAGAGCAAAATGGGGAAAGTGGAGAATAAAAGAATCTACCTTATTTATTTTAGTTTTATTAGGTGGAGGCATTGGAGGAATTGCAGGAATGTATGTTTTTAGACATAAAACTAAAAAACCTAGATTTGTAATAGGATTTCCAGCGATATTGATAACAGAAATAATTTGTGTAATAATATTTCTGGCAATTAAATAAAAGTATATATAAAGTGGGAGTATAGTAATATACTCTCACTTTTTGCCTAGCAAACAAAAATGACGTAAGCTATGGAGCAAAGGCGATACAGGCAAAAACACAAACAAATATGCTGTACACATAATTATTGTTAATAATTGTAAATAAGTAAAAAAACACAGAATAATTGTTTTGGATGTTTATAAGTAATAATCTTTAAATGCAAATGTGAACATTATTCACAAAGTTATCCACAATATACACAGGCATACAGAAATATTAAAATCTTGTTACAAATAAGTTACATAAAAGTGAATTTTGTAATCTTTACGTTACAATACTGTAATATAATTGTAATATTGTAACGTTCTTTACAAAGATATTACATTTATATGACAAGTTAGCAAAGATGTTGACAATGCAAGCCAAAATATCTATAATAAAATTGTAGGGTATATAAATATTAAT
>CAYZMV010000006.1:0-2074 GCA_964479635.1 uncultured Clostridium sp.
CATCTATGAATCTTTCATAATGACCTAAATCTAAATCCGTTTCTGCCCCATCATCAGTAACAAAAACTTCTCCGTGTTCGATTGGACTCATTGTTCCCGGATCAACATTTATATATGGATCCATTTTTTGTATTGTAACTTTATATCCTCTATTTTTAAGAAGTCTTCCTAGCGATGCGGAAGTTATTCCCTTACCTAGTCCTGATACTACTCCTCCTGTTACAAAAATATACTTTGTGTTCATTAAACCTTCCTCCTAATTGAAAAACAAAAATAGATTTAAAAAATTTTCCTTAAAAAAGGGGTTTTTTTTAAATCTATTATTTTAATATCAATATATGAATATATTATCATTTTTTGTTTCTTTTTGCAAGTATTTTTGCAAAATTAATTCATTTCTACTTTTCCTACAATATCCTGTATATTCTCTATATTATGTTTTTCCATATATTCCTCAATACCCTTTACCGTATTTACACTAGTGTATGGATCCATAAAATTACCTGCACCAATAGATACGGCAGATGCACCCGCAAGCATAAATTCTATTGCATCATCACCATTTATAATTCCACCCATTCCCAGAACTGGAATGTTTACAGCTTTGGATACCTGATATACCATTCTTACTGCAACTGGTTTTATAGCCGGTCCAGACAATCCACCTGTATTATTTGCAAGATATGGTTTTCTTGTATTTATATTAATACTCATTCCAAGCAATGTATTAATTAATGATACCGCATCTGCTCCAGCATCTTCTGCACCCTTTGCTGGAAGTGTTATATCTGTTACATTTGGACTAAGCTTTACTATTAACGGCTTATCTAAAACTTTTCTCACCTTACTTGTAACTTCCCTCACGCCTTCATAAGTTATTCCAAATGCTAAGCATCCTGATTTAACATTTGGGCAAGATAAATTAAGCTCAACACCATCAATATTTGTATTATTCAATATCTTACAAAGCTCAACATAATCTTCTATTGTACTTCCACAAGCATTTACTATAACTGCAACATCTTGCGTTTTAAGCCAAGGCAAATCGTTCTCTATAAAATATTCTACACCTGGATTTTGAAGGCCAATACTATTAAGCATTCCACTTGGAGTTTCATAAATTCTGGAAGGTTTATTACCATCTCTTGGCTTTAAAGATGTGCCTTTTGTAATAATTCCGCCGAAGTTTGCTTAAATCAAAAAACTGACTATATTCTCTTCCATATCCAAACGTACCTGATGCAACCGTTACAGGATTTTTCATTTTAATACCCGCAAAATTAACTTCCGTATTCATAAATTCAACTCCTTTTATTTTCAAATAATTACTTTATTACTATCGAATACTGGACCTTGTTTGCATATATGCTGATACCCACCATCTGTTACTTCTACTGCACATCCTAAGCATACCCCAAGTCCACATCCCATTTTTTCTTCTAGTGATATTTGACAAATAATATTTTGTTCTTTTGCTAGTTTTTGAACAGCTCTAAGCAATGACAGAGGGCCACACGCAAATATTGCCTCAATTTTGTTTGTTTCTAAATCTTTTTTTAACTCATTTATTGCAAATCCACGTATTTTATAACTTCCATCATCTGTTGTAATTACTAATTTGTTTGATACTTTTTCAAATTCTTTTTCTAATAACACCATTTCTTTATTTCTAAAGCTTAAATATGTATTCACTGTTGCACTTTTCGAAGCATTTTTAGCAAGTTCGTATAAAGGAAATACTCCTATTCCGCCACCGAAGTATTGCTATATTTTTATATCCTTCAAAATTAAACGTGCCATATCCTAATGGACCTATTATATCAACTAAATCTTCTTCCTTCTTTTTTGATAAAATCTCTGTCCCTCTTCCCTGTACTCTAAATATTATCTCTAAAATTCCATTTTCCTTATCCATATTATATATACTAATCGGTCTTCTTAAAAATGGATCAATTCCTTCTGTAACCCTAATTTCTATAAATTGACCCGGTTTTGCAACATCTACAATCTCTTTAGCCGATAAAGAAAATTTAAATATATCAGGTTTTAATTGTTCTTTTTTTATTAATTTAGC
>CAYZMV010000006.1:2174-18982 GCA_964479635.1 uncultured Clostridium sp.
ATAAAGAAAATTTAAATATATCAGGTTTTAATTGTTCTTTTTTTATTAATTTAGCATTTAATTGTACTGGCATTTCATTCCCCTTTCTAAAATTTATTTTGCTTTATTGACTTATTTAATTCGTCTCTCATTCTTATTGCCTCTGCTCGTGTTGCATTTTCATATTCTTCATCTGAATATTTGTCTTTCCATATGTCAGATTTATATGCTGTCATTAAGCTTCTCGAAGCATTTACAATTCCACCTATTCCATCTTTAAATCCTAATGCTATATCTTCTGCCTTTCCTCCGCTGTGCCCCATATCCCGGTATTAAGAAAAATGTTTTTGGCATAATTTTTCTTAACTCTTCTATTTGAATAGGATATGTTGCTCCCACTACAGCTCCTACACTGCTATATCCATATTGTCCAACTAATTCTTCTCCCCAAGTGCTAACTAAATTAGCCACCTTTTCATATATTGTCATTCCATTTTCTAATTTTAAATCTTGTAACTCTCCAGATGATTTGTTAGATGTTTTTACTAAAACAAAAATTCCTTTTCCATATTCCTTGCAATCTTCTATAAATGGCTTTACCCCATCAATTCCTAAATATGGATTTACAGTTACAAAATCAACATCATACATTGATACTTTTTCATTTCCAATCGAAGTTTTTCCTAAAAATGCATTTGAATATCCCTCAGCCGTTGAACCTATATCTCCTCTTTTTGCATCTACTATTACATACATTCCTTTTTCTTTAGCGTACTTACACGTTTCGTTTAATACTTTTATACCTTCTATTCCAAACATCTCGTAGAAAGCAATTTGAGGCTTTACAGCAGGTATTATATCACACACACTATCTATTAAGCCCTTATTAAATTCTAATATCGCATTACAAGCCCCATCTACATCTTTCGTATATTTAGCCTTAATACTCTCTGGTACCATATCATACCTTGGATCTAACCCCATTACTGTAGGATTATTTTTCTCCTTAATTTTACTAATTAATTTGTCCATTGCATTATTCATAAATAAAACACTTCCTTTTATTTTTCATTATTTTTTTTGTTTTTACAATATTATCATTTAATATTTTTTTTTTCAAGGTTTTTATTTGACTTTATTCAACTTTTGTTTTATTATTTAAGAAAATATATTAGGAGGTATTTAAATATGAGTAATTTAGTTTCATATCTATTTAAAACAAATGCTTTGAAAATTTGCCCTGATAACAAGCCATTTTGGTATACATCTGGCAAAATAGGACCATATTATATCAATACACACTTTATGTATGGAAGTGAGCAAGATGCAGTTGAATTGTTAAATTTTATTGATTCTGAAAAAGAAGAAAAGGAAACTCTTCCACAAAAAATCTTTGAAAAAACTTTTGCACATTACAATACAAATGAAATCTATAAAAATGTAATTGATGAAATGGTAGAATTTATTAAAGAAAATATCAATATAGATGACATTGACTATGTTTCAGGTGGTGAAAGAAGGGATTGGTTTTTCTCTAACATAGTTGCAAATCTGCTTTCAAAACCACATATCACTATTTACAAGGACTTAAGCATAGTAGTAAATGATAGTACATTCGAAAAGGAAATTGACAAATCACAAGTAAAAAATGCCAAAGTATTGCACGTAGCTGACTTAATTACAGAAGCATCAAGTTACCTAAGAGCTTGGATTCCTGCAATTAAAAGTTTAGGAGCAAATATCGTTTGGAGTACAGTTGTTGTAGATAGAATGCAAGGTGGAAAAGAAAAATTGGAAAAAGAAAATATCAAATCACTATCTATTATTAACATAGACGAAAACTTATTTAAAAAGGCTCTTGATATGGATGTAATAAATGAAAATCAATTTGAAATGTTGAAAAATTTTTATGAAAATCCAGACGGAACAATGAGAAACTTTTTAATAGCACATCCTGAGTTTTTAAAAAATGCACTTGCATCTGACGAAAAAACAGCTTCAAGGGCAAAACTCTGTATAGACAATAACTTATATAATTTGTAAAATAAAAAAATCAAAAAGGATTTAGGGGAAAGACCCCAAAATCCTTTTTATTTTATTTTAGAAATGCTTGGTATGTTCTGTAGCTTTCGTATATGTCAAACTTGCTTGTTACTTCATAAGGTGAATGCATTGATAAAACTGGTACACCACAGTCTATTACGTCCACTCCTTTGTTTGCCAAAATGTATGCGATTGTTCCGCCTCCACCTACGTCTACTTTTCCGAGTTCTCCTATTTGATATGATATATTGTTTGCTTCTAACATTGCTCTTATTTCTGCCACATATTCTGCATTTGCATCTGATGCTCCTGATTTTCCTCCTGCTCCCGTATATTTGTTAAATCCTATTCCATATCCTAATAATGACGCATTATTTTTTTCTGATACTGACGCATATATTGGGTCTAGTGCTGAATCTACATCTGCTGATAACATCCTTGAATTACAGAAAACCTTTTCTAATAAGTTTGGTTTGTTTTCTCCTTTTTTGTTTAATAATTCTGCAATAAATGTATCAAATACGCGTGATTCCATTCCTGTATTTCCCACACTTCCTATTTCTTCTTTATCTGATAATATACATACTGCTGTTTTTTTAGGATTTTGTATGGTTAACATTGCTCTTAATTCTGCATACGAACACACTCTATCGTCTTGACCATATCCTGCTACCATACTTCTATCAAATCCTAAACTTCTTGCCTTAAATGCAGGTACCAATTCTAATTCTGAACTTAATAAGTCTTTTTCTGTTATTCCATATTTGTCATTTAATATTTTTAGTACATTTAATTTTACTTTTTCAGATGTTTTATCATCTCCATAAGGTATACTTCCAATTAAAAGATTTAAATCTTCTCCCGAAATTCCATCTTTTAATTTTTTCTCCATTTGCTCTTGTGCTAAATGTGGCAAGAGGTCAGTTATTGTAAATATTGGATCAGTTTCTTCTTCACCAATATTTATTTTTATTTTTTCTCCATTTGTTTTAACAATCACACCGTGTATGCTTAATGGAATTGTTGTCCATTGATATTTTTTTATGCCCCCATAGTAATGTGTTTTTAAATATGCAAACCCTGTATCTTCATATAACGGATTTGGTTTTAAATCTAGCCTTGGTGAATCTATATGTGCTCCTACTATATTTAAGCCTGCCTCTAATGCATCTGTTCCTATTATGGCAACATATACACTTTTTTCTCTATTAATATAGTAAACCTTATCGCCCGGTTCCAAAACCATTTTTTCTCTTAAATCTATAAAACCATTTTTTTGTAACACTTCTTTTGCAAAATCAGCAACTTCTCTTTCTGTTTTTGATTTGTTTAAAAAGTGTATATATTCATCTCCAAATACACTTATTTTTTCTTTTTGGTCTTCTCCTATATTTTCCCAACCACACACTTTATTATTAAATAATTTTTCTTTTATAATTTCGTATTCTGACATTTTATCTCCTTTCTTTTCAATGCTTAAACAGTAAGCCCTAAGCATCCTCATACATCGAAATATGTTCCTCGGCTTAAAGTGATTATATCACAACCATTTTTGTCATACAATATCTGGTAATAATTTTATTATATCAATTTTTTATATTTATATTCAAAATTTAAAAAAGAGGATTTGGGGGTCTTTCCCCTTAATCCTCTTTTTTGTTTAGTTTATACTATTTTTTTAATACAAACTTCTTTATTAGGAAGATTCCTACTCCTAATACTGCTATACTGCCTGTTGTAATTAATGCAATTTGCATTGGCGTTAGCTTATCTTCACCTGTAGGTTTAGTAATCGTGATTGTTTCTGCCCAGAATTCATCGTCCTCGTTTGCATTTCTTATTACTCTGTAACCATTATTTAGGTCGTCTTTGCTAATATCTGTTGTTTCACTGCCATCGTTTACTGTAACAGAATTTAGTGTCATTGTTGTATCATCACTGTGTACATAACCCAAGTTTCCTGGAATACTATCCATATCTCTTCTTCCTGCTGCATTTGAGTATAACGTTATTTCAGCTATATAACTTGGTAGTACTGCTCCAGGTTCTCCATTTTGTGTTGCCGATAGTGTTTTTGTTAACATTACTTTTTTACTATAATCCATAGTGTCATCACCATCGACTCTCGAATCGTCAACTGGAATTAAATACTTACTTTCAGTCTTGTTCTTAATTACAGTTGTTATCTTTTTTTCTAGTAGTTGAGCTTCCTCGTCATAAACGTTCTTAGAAGCTGAACCTTTGTCTGTAAAGTCATCTCCTGGTGCTTCCACAAATGCTAAATCATTATTTACTGCCTCTTCCAATCCCTCTGCTTCAATTCTTGTTGGAACTAATGCACAGCCGTCGGATACTCCTGTATAGTAATACTTTCCTAAAAACTCACCATATGTATGTGTATTTCCTGTAAAGGTCTCCCAGTTTTCTCCTGCTTTAGCAGTCAAATAATTACTATAATCTTCTGGATTAGCTTCATACTCCTCTATTAACTCATTAGACAAGTAATCGCGTTCACCATTGTTCGTTATTACATAAGTATATTCTACATCAAGATTGGCTCCTTGCATTAATTCGCTAATATCAGTAGCTACCATCCAGAATCCTCTATTATCCCTAGAAGCTTTATTTATAGTAAGGTTTTGTGTAGTTCCTTTAGCCTGTGGATTTTCATAATTCAAAATGTCTGTTATAGGAACATTCGCCTCCACTACAGACGAAACGCCTCCAGCACTTGACGATGGTTTTATTGTTAACGATGTGATATGTTTTTCAAGAGATAGGTCCGTTCTAGGTCTTAATGTTAATCCAAAGTTCATATTATCAACTTGTAATGAATAACTAATAGTTACTTCAGAACTTCCTAAGATAACTGAATTTTTGTCTCCATTTATAGTTGATTTAGTTGATTTTACTGGTATATTTAATTTTGAAGTTTCTGCACACATCCATGTTTTATCCAAATCCTCTTTCTTCTCTAAAGCATTTCCTTTAGCATTATCTATCGTTGCTGAATATGCCATTACTTCTAGTCTTCTTGCTTCGTTATCTCTTGCTCTAGAAGCATTGTTGTCATAATTATCTTCATTATACCACTCATCTCCATAGTATTTATCAATCGTTGATTTATAGTCTTGACCATTATATTTCTTAATGTTATCCGCAGAATTTATATATTCGTACGTTATCTCATCCGTTGATCCATCACCATAGATGTATCTAATAATATAATTTCCTGGGATAAAGTCTTTAAACATATATTGTCCATGTTCTATACCCTCATTAAAATAACTTGTCCATTCATCAACTTGGTGATCAGTACTATCATACTCAAATTCTGTTTGCGATGTTTCTACTTCACCGTGACCAGATCTTGTTTCTTGCCAAACGTGTTCATAATTTTTACCTTCAAAATTCTTTATTTCAATAAGTTGAACAATTACATCATCTACTGGTGTTTCATCATTTCCTTCTTTATCTTTACCTAGTTTACCATCTGGATTTCCATCCCTCTCTCTTGAATCTTCAAATACCGTTCCAGTTATTGTTCTTGAGTCCTCAACCAAAATACGTAAGGCACGCGAGCGAGCATCATCATCCTCGTGATATTCAGCAGAAGGATTTCCAAGGGTATCATAAAAAACATCAGCATTTCCAGGAGCAGAGTTTTCATCTACATATCCCCCAATTACTGTAGAATATGAGTTAAGTTCTACTACATTAACAATACCTGATTTTTCATCATTCGGGTTAGTTGTTTTCACAAATTTGTCTCCATCTTTGTTAACTTTAAAGCTAAAATATATTGTCATATTGTCACTAGACTTGATGGTACAATTTTCAATATTATCTTCTTTTAGTGTTAATGTTACTTTAGGTCCCGTGCCATCTTTGTTATCTTTCACTTCATAGCCAATATCAGTATCCTCTATAAGAGATCCATCTTCATTTCTTTTAGGATTACCATTTTCATCTAATATTCCTTTAAAACAGTGATCAAATGTCAAGTAATCATTATTATAGTAAAATACGAACTCATTAACATAACCGTCTGCGAATCCCATATTTTTCAATGTTACTTTATAGGTAGGTATTACTTCCAATTCACTACCTAATATCGCTTCATCAGTACTATTAATCACACTTTGATCTTCTGGGTGTACTGGGTTTGAAAGAAGTTCAGTTTCACTGCTATCATGTTTATAATCTACTACCCTATAATTGTAATCCGCTTTGCTCAAAATCAAATTGTAAGGAGATTCTTCTGAATCATTATTTGCTTCTTCTCCATTAGTATCTTCAACAACTTCATTAGTAGTTTTGTTATTTACAGTAGTTTTAATATTATCTATCCCTAATGCAACTTCTAAGTCGAAACTTTTTTGTACCAGTCCACAGTTGATGTTGCCTGTAGTTGTATTATATCGAGTACTCCAGAGATCATTTTTAGGTATATCATTTGCTGAAGTTTCCGCAAAAACCATAAAGTCAGAATTATCAACAGTACCTGTATTTGCAGGGTTGTTGTAACCATCAACCCTCTCAATTTCTTTTCCAGAATATCCTTCAGAAGTATTTATCCATTTACCAAAATCCAAAGTAGAGTTCCACATACCGTAGGTTAGATCTTTGACACTATTATATTTTAATGGAATACCATGGTTAGGGTCATTAGCTCTACCTAAAGTAAATCCATTGACAGCTGGTAAATCATATGGAACCAAGGCGCCTTCACCATATATAGTTTTGAATTTATTATTAAAATCTCTTCTAGTATGGTTGTTATTAGCGTCATCATCCCACTCTCTAGCAATAGACTGGTTTATAGGATGTTTATACCAATTACTATACCTATCATAAAACTCGCGATACCACCATCCGTATCCTTCAGTCCATGATTCATCGTTCTCATCATAATCAACGAAGAAATCTTTAAATTGATATTTACACTCATCTGATTCTGCATAATCAGATGTTTCTATATATTTTATACCGTTGTACTCAAAGCTTACACTATAAAATGGTGGTTCTTTATTTGCATTTTGCCATTCTTGCGACATCATAGAACGCTCAGGAAGTTTATCCAAATCTTTAAATATATAATGACCATTTTTGTCAGTATATACCGGTCCCCTTACTAGCGCCCAATCAGGGTATTCACGAACATATACTCTTACTCCCTCTACACCATTCTCTTTGCTATACTTAAAAAAATCTTCATTAGGATGCCTCTTCACATAATCATCCAAAACTGTATTACCATTTTTGTTATAAGTTGTCTCTGTCTGATTGAAAACTCCATCAGGTGGCAAATCGTATTTGCCTTCAATATGAGCCAACTCATCTTCCCATACATATCCAGATAGATTAATTAATGGTTGGTTCTTTATAGTAATTTCTATTTCGTGGTTTTGTCCAGTAGTTGTATTTGTTACTACGTTCCATACTTCATCAAGTCTTCTATCTGATCCATCATAAGTAACTTCATATGTATAGGTACGTTCCGGATTATATGTCATTTTAACTGTAATTGGTCCTTCAAGTGCCTTATAGTGCCACAATTCATTACCGTTTGCGTCTTTTTCAGGGTCAGGGGCTTTCGTTTCTGTAATTATAGCTTCAACAGGTTGCGTAGGATCAGCAGGAATGATATTGCCTAAGACTATATCATCTCCATTCTCATTTGTTGTAACTGTTTTAGACCAATAAGTACCATCCCAAGTTGCTTCAGATATACCTTGGAAATCTACAACATTTTTTAATTTTATTGTAAATCCCACATTAGGTAACTTTTTTTTAGTTAATGTATCTATTTTGTGTATAGATAAATTTACTTCAGGTGGATTCTTAAATGTAATTCTATTATCCTCTTCTGAAGAGTCGTCGCGCAATTCTAAATAGCCTCTTTCTTCATCTGATATTCTATCTATTTTTCCACTATTATTATAGTATACTGTTAAATTAATTGTAAGTTTAGCCATTCCTGTTGATACATTTGTTTCTTCTAATTTTATTGTAAACGAACCTGAATTAAAATCATCCGGACAAACGTTAATTTGTGGGAATTTTCCTGAATTACCACTTGTTATGTCTACGTAATTTGTTCCTTCTTTATTAATATATTTTACATTCTTATCGCCAGTAACTCTTACCGTTGTAGTACCATTATTTGTTTCAACAGGTTGACCCCAGAAATCCTGTTTGTAAAATGTTATTGGGATAAGTGGTTCATCTTTAACAACAATAGATACTTTGCCATTACTATCCGTAACAAGTTCACCAGTAATAATTCCATTGTATCCATCACCAACATCCACTTTTGTTACTTCTCCCTTGTTATTATATGTAATTGTTAACTTAATGTCTCCTTCGAATCGACTATATCCATCAGGTGCCTTTGTTTCCTCTAATTTAACGGTAAATGATCCGCCATCTTCAAAATTGGTAGGTTTAACTTCCACAGTTTGATCACTCGTAACACCAACTAAAGTTGGCGCAAAATCACCAGTACTAGTTGTTCTGAAACCAGCAACTCTATCATCACCAGAAATTGTAAATGTAGCATTGAGGTTCTTCTCACTTCCTGAAAGGCTTTGCTTATCAAATTTTAACTTAACAGTAGGTGGGTTCTTAATAATAATATCAACACTTCCTGAGCCATTATTATATTCACCTATATATGAACTATCAGTGGTTATATTCTCCACATCTCCATTTTCGTCATAGTAAACTGTTAATTTAATTTCATCATCAGCTATATAATGTTCTTTTGGGGATGTAGTTTCATTCAATTTTATTTCAAAAGAACCATGTGGTGTGAATTTGATAGGCGAAACATAAACTGTAGATGATCCCAAATCATACAAATCAACATGATTATCTTCATAAACTAATTTACCAGGGCTGTTACTTAAAGCATACACCCCTTCCCCTTTGCTAACGGTAATATTAGCACCACTCAAAGGTACATTATTTAAGTCCTGTTTTTTAAAGTTTAGTTTAACACAAGGTGGATCTTTAATTGTTAACGATACTGTATCGCTATTGCATTGAACAAAATTACTATCACCATCCTCTAAAGAGATATTCTTAATAACTCCATTTTCATAATCGCAAGTAAGTTTAATTGTGAAAGGAGAAATAATACCTGTTCCTGGGGGAGCATTTTTTTCCACAAATTTCAATTTAATTTCTGGCTTATTAAAGTCCTCAGGATAAATAGTTAAAAGTTCTTTTGTATTACCAAATGCATTAGTACTTAATTTCCAATATGAAGATTCAGGCTCCACTGCACTTGCAATGGTCTCTACGTTGCCAGCATCATATATATCGAAATCGGCACTAGCATTAGTTCCACCTGATGTTAAAATTTTATTAATGTTTAACTTTACAGGGTTATATGAAGGAGGGTTACCTTCGTTATAATCAACCTTAAATACCATCCTAGGTTGACTAATTCCCGTATCATATACAGTATAGATTCGAGCATGAAGTCCATGAATAATATTTTTATCTTCAGTACTCCAATTAATATCGGACTTAGGTGATGCACCTTCATCCTTTCCTAAATAAGGCAACACACCAGTAACACGGGCGAAAGCGGCACCAAGACCCGACCCTTCCTCGTTCCAGTGGTCTCCAACCCAGACAGGATTAGAACCAATATGTTCATGAGTATATTGTCTAATGTCCGCCAACTCTTTAAAACTCTTAGAATTATAAGCCTTGTATAATTGATAAGTCCAGTTTTTAATAAGCATTAAATCTCGATCAGCAAAAGATACGTCAAAAACAGAAGAAACTTCGGTTTCACTATAGCCCTTGTTATCAAATCCTGCTAAACCTGCAATAGGATAACGATTCATAACTATACGACTATCAGTTATATCAATAATTGAGCTAACAATAGACTTAGCTGAATCTCCACCACCATAATCGCCTGTACAAAAAATGTTTTTAACGAAGCAATCACCGGCCACTTCGTCCTCCACCAACGATGAAAATACCATCATTTATTCCCATGTATCCAGACCAATCATAACCATTTCTAGGCGCAACATCGAGGTTACCATATAGGTAGTCAACACCTGAAGCCATAACCGGCGAACCAACAGTCCACTCGTTACTATATGATTCATCAAAGTCTTCGATACTTGAAACACTAAGCAGTTCAGATGCTAAAACGTAGTAATCGCGAGGTTGAACACTAAAACTAAAAGTGCCTCCATTATCCAATCGATTAAATGTAAGCTCTTCAGTAAATGGACTTCCCGTTTTATCTTCGCTGGAACCTTCTCGGTGTTTCCAATTATTTTTATCCACGTTAAGACCAGCTGAAAATTCTGGAATGCACAACAACAAAATAATAAACATACTTACTAATAATACTATTTTCGTTATAATTAATTTCTTGTTCATATTGTTGTTCCTCCTTTCTATATCTTTTCTTCCAAAACTTTTTTATTTATCAAATATATTCCAAGTCCCAGAACTAACATTGTTCCAATTACAATTCCAATATACATTACAGGAGAACCTGTTGCTATTGATACGATTAAGCTTGCTTTACTTAGGTCATCTTCAGATGCTTGTTTGTTGCCAGCTACCGAATCAAATTCTTTTAGACCTTGCGTGTTATTGCTCTCACCTATTTCTCCAATATTTTCGGTTGTTCCTGTGCTGTCTTCTTTTAATGTTCTATTTAATACTAATGTTACCGTTTTTGTTTCTCCTGGTTTTAATACTTGTTCTGCTAATGTTTTGTTGTGTAACATTTTATTTCCATCCATATACCAGTCTTTGTTAGTTTCTGATGTAAATACAAATCCATCTGGCAAGTAGTCTACTATATCTCCTACGTAAGCATCTACATCTCCTTCATTTGTTACCTTTAAATCGTATTCTACCATTATTACTGTTCCTGCTATTTTCTTTGCCGAAATTTCTACTTTTGCAAGATTTGTATTTTCATATTCATAGGTGCTTGTTCCTGCATCATTTGTTACTACTACTTTGCTTACATATTTATCTAATCTTAAATCAAATTTTGCATTTTGAATTAATCCTATATCAATATTTGTAATATCTTTATCTTGTAACTTAATTGTATCGGTTACACCTGCATTAACAGTTTCTTTATCAATTTCTATTTGTTTTGAAATTGCATCTGAATTGGTTTCGTCAGTTGCATTTGATGCTTGATATTTTGTTACTGCATATTTTGAAGTATCATATTCAAATGCTATTGTATAGTCTCCTTTTTCAATTTCTGCAAATTTATATGTTCCTGCAAGCGATGTTTTAGTTTCATCAGCTTTATTTCCATTTGCATCTAATAATACAACGTTCATAGCTTGTATAAGCTCTTCAGATGTATCTTTTATACCATTTTTATTTTCATCAAGCCACGCTAAACCAGAAATACTATTTTTTGATTGTTCTGGATTTTCTCCTGGATTAGTTCCTTCTCCATTTGAATTTCCTCCTGGGTTGGTTTCCTCTCCTCCGTTTGGATCTTCTCCTGGGTTTGTTCCTCCGCCCGGGTCAGTTCCTGGATTAGTTCCTGGATCGGTTCCTGGGTCAGTCTCTTCTCCAGGATCAGCTTCTAAATCTATATTTGGATTATTAAGTTTGTTAACTAATTCTTCCGTTTCAGTAGTATCAATTTTAAAACCTGAAACAGTTACTTTATTAGATATACTTGCTGAATCTGCTGGTATTGTGAATACTTCTGTTTCAATTATTAATTTAATAGATTTACCTACTTTTATAGGTTTCTCAACAAAAACATAATCTCCAGTAAAACTTATACTCTCTTCTTTTCCTTCTTCATCCACTAATCTTAAACCTGTCAAAATTAATTCATAAGGAAGATCATCCGATATTGCTATGTTATCTAAATCGATATAACCATCGTTTGTTATTGTAGCAGTATACGTGATTCTATTGCCTTCATCTAAGGTTTCCTCCATTTTGTCTGATATTAAATTAGCTTGTATATGAGATTTACTTGTAAAATAGTTCTAGTATAGTCATTTGATACGTATATTTCGCCATTTTCTCCAATACTTCCTGTCATTTTTAATGTTAAATCTTTCTGTAATTTATCAAATGGTAAATCATTGGTTATAAAGTTTACTTTTATTGATTGAGCCTTTTTTGCTGGTATAGTATTAAATTTAATTTTTACTTGATTCTCTTCTTTAGAAATTTCAATGTTATCATTAATTTTTGTATCATTTTTTACATTACAATCCAATTCAGAAGATAAATCTATTTTCAAAATAACATTCTTAATTTCTGAATCAGTTAAATTTTTTGCTTCCAATATAAAGTCTACATCTCGACTACTATATGTTTGAACATTTTCAGTGTATCCATATTTTAGTCTTAATGCTAAAGGAGCTTCTTTTATTGTTCTTGCATCTGTTAAATTGATAGTTTTCATATTGTCTTTTGTAATTGAAACATTATTTTCAAATTTATCTTTGTTGTCGCCATCCCCTATATATGCCACTGCTTGATATTCAAATGTTTCAGATGAACTTGGATATAAAGTTTTTATTGTAAATTCGTTATCTATCCAATCTGCTTCATCAAATTTATATACTGGTTTACCATCTGGATAAATAAAATTTCCATTTTCATCTTTAGAATCATCATAAATTACTCCACTATCTACTAATCCATAAAAAACACCATTTTTTAATGTAGCCTTTAATTTTATATCTGTTAATTCTTCTGTTGATGTGTTTGTTACTATAACTCTATATCTAATTATTTGACCATTATTTACTGCATCACCTTTTTTGATTTCTTGTCCGCCAACTGTTGTTATAAGTTGTATAGATAACTTATCTGCTTTCGTTGTTTCTCCTACCATTTCAGTTTGAGGTTCTTCTGTTGAAGCAGTTGCACTTGCTATATATTTTAATGTTTCTTCTTTTGCAATTTCATTTACTGTTCCTGAAACTTTTAATGTGCTTTCTTGCATACTTAATGCATTTTCATTTAATGCATATTTATAGGATACTTCTATTTGTTCACCTACTTCTAAATTTGCTCCTTCTATTTTAAATGATCTTACCTTTTCTAAAGACTGTGGCTGAGTATTCCAACTGCCAGATTCTTTTTGTGCATTTGCTTCTTCTGAATAATATACTATTGCATTTTTTACATTTGTTGTAACCGCAGTTCTTAATGTTCCTGTGGCTGGAATATTTCCTATTATTGCTTCATTTGATAATGTATCTTCATAGTTGTTTATTATTGAACTATTTATTTCTACTTCATCATTTTGTTTTGCATCTATGCTTACTGTATTTTGATTTACTTTTTCTACTACTGCTTCTCCTACTTTGACTGTTGATTTTGTAATAAGTCCTGTTTTTGATTTTATTTGTAATTTACATACTTTTTGCACACTTTCTCCATTATTAATAATTGTAGATTTTAATTCTACTTCTCTATCTGCTAAGAACGCACTTGTTTTTAGTTTTACATCTATAGCAACTGTTGGTGTGTTTGATGTATATTTGGTTTGTTGTCCTTGAAATTCAACTACTATTACTTTAAGTCCAGCTTCGTTTGTTACAATATTTGAAGATTTAACTGCAAGCACATCTCCACCTACTACTGGGGTGATGCTTTCTATATTTGCTTCTGTAACTTCTGCTGGTAGTTCTATATATAATGTAGGGTCTGTAAATAATTTATTGCTTTCATTTTTTGACATTAATTCTGCCGTGATTTTTATACTATTTTCACCTGCTGTTGATATTGAATTTTTGTCTAATGATACATTAAAGTCTGTTTTTGGTTCTATTAAAACTGCTGTAGTTTCATTATTTGAATTTACTATTTCAGTATTATTTGCATCTGTTATTGATAATTTTGTATTTGATTTTAATTCTGATACACTTCCTACAATTTCTGTATTTAATGTTTGTATTGCTTTTTCGTTAATAATTGAAATTGTTCCTTCTGCTTTTGCTGTGCTCATTTCTATTAGTATTTTATTTACATTTCCTTCATAAGAAATTGTATAATATTCGTCCTCTGTTTCTTCTGATAAACTGATTTCTTTTATTGGTGTTTCTTTGTTTACTGCATTATATATTGTAATTGTTCCTTCTGCTCCTAATACTTTTATTGCTTCTTTTTTGTTTATTCTTGTTGTTTTATAATATGTAGATAGTCCTTCTGGCATTTCTACATCTAAATCTTCTATTTTTATACTGTTTACTAATTTGTTATATGGTATGTATATTTTAGATGTTGTTTCATAATTTGTATCTTCTCCTATATACATTTTTCCTTTATATATACTGTTTGTTATGCTGTTTTCTATTCTTGCTATGTCTCCATATTGATTTAATTCTTGTAATGTGATTTCGTTTGTTTTTTCGATTGTTCCTGTTTTTCCATAAACTTCTACTGTATTTTTTACATCAGAAATAAATGGAAGTATTTGCACACTTTCATCATATATATATGTAACTACAAATTCATCTCTGCTATTTTTTGCCCAAGCTACTGCATTTTCTGCATTTGCATTGTTTAATACTTTGATATATGTTTTTTCTTCTTCTGGTTTGTATTGATATGTACTAGATTCTCCATCTCCAAATTCTATACTTGTTTTTTGGTTGGTTGCATTTGTTGTATATGCTGAAACTGTTACTTCTGTTGGAGTTGCATCTATTTGTGGATTTGAGATTTCTATTGTGTTTGATTTTACTGGAGCAATATTGTCTTTTAATCTTGATGTTATTAATAATTGTACAACTCTTTTGTTTTCTCCATCAATATCGTATATTTTGTTTGTGATTACTTCTTGACCTAATTCAATATTTTCTTCGGTTAATTCGTTTGCTGTCCAGTTTATTTTTACTGCTTTTGTTGAATCGATGTCTATAACGTTTCCCTTTGAATCTGTATATTCACCCGTAAGTTTTATTTCGGTTTGACCGTTTAACATATTTAAATTAAATGATTCTGTATCTTTTATAACTATTGGAAATGTTACTGTTGAACCTTGGTTTGTATTTATGTCATTTAATCTAAACATTTCTATTTGTGGATTATCTCTTAATTCAAAGTTTGAATTTATAAATTGGATTATTGGATTTTTAAGATATCCCTCTCCTTGAACTGATACTGATATAGTCAATGGTAATTCTGAACCTATTTCAGCAGTTTGTTCTTTAATTTCTCTATTATTTGCATCGAGGGATACATCAAACTTAACATTTTCGCTGTTGGTTTCGTATCCTTGTTTTGATAAATCAATTCCTACTGCTATTGATTTTCCTAAATATGAACCAAGCAATGCTAAATTAGCAAATGTTAAAGTTAGTATTAATAGTGTTGCTAATATTTTTACCCTCATTTTTTCAGTATTTACTTTTTTTAGACCAAACATAACAAAATCCTCCTAAATAAAACTTTGGTTTATGACTATATTTTTATTTATATAGCATAATTTTTACATTTTTATTTTTTCTTGTCAATACCTAAATTTTTTGAAACACACTAAAAAACATATTTAGTAACAAAATATGTTTACGGAAGTATGATTTAGCACTTCCATATTAACAAAGATTACATTTTTATGACATTTTTGTTTCATATGTTATTTTGTAAAAAATAAATGTATTTATCTTTATTATAATCGGTTATGTAAACTTTTTCAAGTGTTTTTGGCACATTTTATTATTTTTTTATTGGAAATAATTTGAAATAAAATTTTTTGAATGATTTTGATACAAATTTTACTCAGAAATTATATCTATATTGCACACATTTTGATATTGAAATCATTGAAATTATTTACATTTTATTTTAATGCATTCTTTATTTTAATTATATCTCCAATCGTTTGTATATATCCTTGTTGATAGCAAAATTCTAGCTTTTTGATGTTAAATGATTTTACATCTTTTAAATCTATATCTATTATACAATCACTGTTTTCAACTGATTCTTTAATTAGGTTTTCGTTCATTAAGTCTAATGATTGCATTGCTACATTATATATTGAATTTTGTTTCTTTACACTTTGAGATTTGAATTTTACTCCTATTACTTTGTCTACTCCTAATTTTTTTACTTCTTGTGTTGGTAAGTTATCAAATATTCCTCCGTCTACAAATTGGTATTTTTTATATTCAAATGGTGCATATACACCTGGAAATGTAGCACTTGCCCTTACGGCTTTACCGATTTCTATGTTATGTATATATTGTTTGCCTTTTAAATCTTCATAGTTTGTGAATATTATTTCTTTTCCTGTTATTAAATCAGTTGTTGGTATAGATATTGGCATTTTTAAATCTTTTATATCTTTCATTTCTTTTATTTTTGCAGATTCGTCTATTGCGAGTTCTATGTTACGGCTCGAGGTAATTCCGCCTTTTCTTACTCCGTTTACTTCTTTCATTCCTTGGTATATATCTTTTGGTGATAATGCCATAACGGATTTTGAAAAATAGTTAAATAGTTTGAGTATTTGATCTGTTTTATATCCCATTGCATATAATGATGCGACCATACTTCCTGCAGATGTTCCTGTTATTGCGTCTATTTTTATACCATTTTCTTCAAGTGCTTTTATTACTCCTATATGTGCTGCTCCTCTTATTCCTCCGCCTGATAAGGCTAATCCTATTTTCATATTTTTCCTCCTTTAAGTTATTGTTTCTTGTATTATATCAGAAAATTGTAAAAATTAATAGTTTTTGCTTTATTTATTTTATTTTTTGTTGTATAATTTTTACAATATTTGTTTG